>PHEX01000011.1 GCA_002843005.1 Candidatus Anoxymicrobium japonicum
ATGGTTTCTGGCGCGTAAACTTCAAATCGGCAAATTGTTTATTTTGCAATACATCAAACCATAACTTGTTTTCAGCCTGGGTTGGATTTTTTCTATTCTCAGCGCTTTTTTAGTGAGTGCCTGATTGTAGGGAATATAATCCCCCTCGCCCCCCTTATCAGGGGGGGGATTGGACGTGCGGCTTGTCCGCCAGACAGCGGATTGTCTCTTGTTGTTCTTGTTCAGTCGGTCGGGGCATAGTAACCGTTGATTTTATTTCTCCGATCTTTTGGATTGGTCGGGGTGGCCGGATTCGAACCGGCGACCTCAGCGTCCCGAACGCTGCGCGCTAACCTGGCTGCGCTACACCCCGACATGGAGTAATTATAGGAGTGTTACAGGATCGCGTCCAACAGGACGGTAGTGACAGGACGGGACAGGCAGGTGAAATGGCTCTTCGAAGTATCGATGCAGCCCGGAAGGTAGAGAGTGGTAGTCGATGTCCTTCACGTCATCGTGGAGATCCACGGAACTGTACGTGTTCCAGAACAGCGCGCTCCGTTGCTCGAGCCCGTGCTTGTGCAGGAAGTTCAGCGCCGCGGCGAGAGTTTTTCCCGTATATGTCCCTTCGAGATTGATCCCATCGCGCTCGTGCGCGAGCGAGATCGCATCCATGCCCTCAGATGTGAACCGCGCGTATGTCGGCCCGCAGAAGTCGTCAATCATAAGAATGTCGCGAGGGTGAACGCCCTTGATCGCCATCTGAGGGTTGTGTCGCTTGATAAACGCGGCTGCCACGTTCACATGTCTGGCAAGCAGCCACCTGTTGCACGCTATCTTGTCTACGACACGCACGGGAACGATCTCGCTTAAAAGCCCCGCGAGGCGCGCGCCGAGAATGAGGCCGGCGGCCGTGCCGCCGCTCCCGCAGGCAACAAAGATAAACTCCGGCGCTGGAAGCAGACCCTCGTCCACCTGCTTCTTGAGTTCGAGCGCGGCATTGACATAGCCGAGTGTGCCTCGCGCGTTGGATCCCCCGGGAGGGATAACGTACGGCAGCTTACCGGACGCGCGGTCGAACCCCTTAGCCATGCCCCGCAGAAAACCCGCCGGCAGACCCGCCGGAGATCCCACCTGGAGAAATCGGACGCCGTGCGCGAGGTCTAAAAGCAGGTTCTTGCGCACGTACGCCGCGTTCGGCTGAGGCATAAGAACGGTGATAGCGCGCATTCCCAGTCGCTCGGCGTGTATGGCCGTCGCGAGAACGTGGTTGGATCCGACCGCTCCGAACGTCAACACGATTCCGTGGCCCCGCGCTTGAGCGTCCGCGAGCAGGAACTCGAGTTTGCGCACCTTGTTGCCACCGTAATACGAGGAGCTCAGATCGTCGCGCTTGATATAAAAGGCGTCCAGCTTCTCGGCTGAGCATATGCCGGTAAGTTTTTCGACAGGCGTTGGGTAGTTACCCAGAGCAAGCCATTCAACCCGTCCTGCCATACCCGCGAACTTTTCAAATACCAGCGGCGCGTCCCGCAACTTTGCCTGCCTTTATTTCATCATGTTGATCGCATGCTTTCTATATAGTAAAGGAATGAGACCGTTCGGCGATTTTCTCATAACGGTGATGAGAGAGATCGGTTACGCGATCTGTCACCAGATGCCTGACCGCACTCTTCATTACGGTGGCAGGGCGATGCCCGTGTGCGCCCGGGACACCGGGTTGTTCATGGGCTTTGCGGTGTGCTCGATCGTGTTGTTGCTCGTCTACAGGCGATCCGGCGCGCGCTACCCATCCTGGCGCAAGTTGCTCTGCCTGGTGGTTTTTATCATTCCAACGTTTGTCGATGCTGTGACGTCCTATGCTGGAGCGCGCGAATCGAGCAACGCATTGAGGTTGGTGACCGGCGCTTGTGCCGGCGCCGGAATCTCCGCTCTTTTTCTGCCCTTAGTGCTCCTTTCCATAAATACAGTGTTCGAATGCAAGCGTATTTATGGAATGGAGGACTTAAGGTCAGAGGCGCTCGCCTGCCGGCATGACAGGGCGCCGGCAAAACCGCCATCCCGCATGTTCGAGCGCTGGTGGTCGCTGCCATCACTACTGTTCGTGCCGGTCGTCATACCGCTTGCCATGCGGCCTTCGTTTCCCGGCGCATACTGGCTGTGGTCCTTGTTTGTCACAATCTGCATCCTTTTCACCTTTTTCGTGTTGAATTTCACACTGGTTGCGTTAGCGCGCGTGGGGGCGCGTGATCCGGAAGTTGTCACGCAGACGGGTTTGGTTCTGGCGCTGGCTGTCGCAGGCGCACTCACTGAGCTGGCAGCCTCGAATCGATTACACTGGCTGATGACGCGCCACTGATGTCAACATAGATTTAGTCGGGGTAGACGGAAAGGTAGACGGTGCCTGACCCCTAACGTATGATAGGCGCAGAGGGTTGGTTACGGGAAGAACGGGAGGGTCTCGCAAATGCATGTTCCAAAGGAAAAAATCAAGGTCACGATACTGGTTGAGCGATTTCGCATCGTGGGAGACATATTCCGTTATCCCGGCGCCAGGCTCCTGGATCTGGTTAACGTCAAAGACAACGCGTTCATGCCCGTGACAGACGCCCAGATATTCAGCCTCGCCGACGGCAAGCTTGTTCACACCGCGTCTTTTGTCGGGGTCAACCGTACGGCGATCATGTTCTTTTACCCCAGTGAGGAATACGTGCAACAAGAACAAGAGACAGAAACGCGGTAGGTTTTGCCCTCGCCTTACCGGTTGCTCTCCACGATCGGGGCTTCATTGGAGCATGTGATCCTGGAGAATTTTTTGAACGCTTTGACGTTCCTGGTGAGCATAGTGTCCACGAACTTGATGACTGTCACGCGCACGCTGGTTTTACTCTGAGCTCCGGCCGGAAGAAACAGGATTTCACACTGGCTGATCTCCTCGTCCGTGTAAGCGGCCAGGCGGAGCTTGTCCGTACACTCCTGAACAACCTGGAACTCATCGTGATAGGCTCTGTATTGGTTAGCAGCCGCGTCCGCAATGTCTTCCGCCGTCTGCGCGACAGAGAACCGCTCAAAGATTGGCGGGCCGATCTGCGTCATGGCAAAGATGACAATCGCTATTACGATCCCCACGACGATAACATGCCGAAGGATTTGCCCTTTTTCGCTCGCCAGAAGCTTTCCGATTCGCAAAGCATAACTCCGTTGCGCCACACCGCTTCTTACACTCATTTAATAATACGACTTTCTTCAGCCGTTTCCTTTACCGGTGGTTCAATATCACCGTGATTTCGTCTGAAGAATTTCGCGATGAGCCTTCTCAAAGCGCGCATCTCCTCTGACTTAAAAAGCGCTGATGCGCCGAGATAGACAATCGCCGAAACGATGACCGCCGCCGCGACCTGCAAGAGTTGTTCCGGAAACGTAGCGACTCCCACAAACTTCTGGCACAACCACGCCACCGTCCAGCAGGCGATCCCCATCGCCAGCGACGCAACCGCTATCCTGGCCAGAAAGGTGGCGACTCGCTTGCCATCCAGCCCTCCCAGGCGCCGACTGAGCATGATCCACACAAGAACGGCGCCGACGACGTATGCCGTCGTGTTGCCCAGTGCCAATCCGGATATCTTCATCACATCGCTTGAAAACGAGTAGAAATATATGAAATCGACCGCGATGTTGAGCCCGATGATTATTCCCGCTATTATCAGCGGCGTTTTGGTGTCCTGCATCGAGTAGAAGACTTTGAGCGCCAGCATGAAAAAAGAGAAAAATGACAGGCCAAGCACGAAGTAAAACAACACGCTCGCGAGCATGGCCGTGTCGCGCCCGGCGAAGTTGAGGCGCTCAAGGAGCAGTCGGACAATAGGGACGCTCAGGATCGCGTAGCCGACTGATGCCGGGATCACGACGAACGCGGTTGTTCTTATTCCCAGAGATGTCGAGTCAATGATCCGAGAGGTGTCGTCGCGTATTGATTGTTCAGAAAGACTCGGGAAGAGCGCCGTGATGATGGACACCGCGACAATCCCGTAAGGCAACTGAAAGAAGATGTATGCGTACTGGAACGCCGATATTCCACCTGTCACCGACGCCGCGAGTATGTTCACTACTAACAGACCCACCTGATTTATTAGCACGTAGGCGACTACCGGCACGGCGAGGCGGCCAATTTTTCTGACCGCCGGGTGCTTGAGATCAATCAGGAACCTGTACCGGAAACCCGTCTTGCGAACCCACGGGAGCTGTATCATCGCCATCGTGACGACACCCGCCGTCGCCCCCGCGGCCAGCAAGTACTTGTTCGGGTAGAAGTTGTAGATGGCAACGGTGGCAATAACCACGACGTTGTTCGCGATAGGCGCGAAAGCCGGGATAGTGAAGTGCTTGTATGAGTTCAGGATACCCGTGTATATAGCGCAGAACCCGTAGAAGACGACCTCGAAGATAAAGAATCTCAAGAGAAAAATGGCGTCGGCCTCCATCTGCCCGCGCCCGTGCGCGAGGAAGGTTTGCGCTCTGATGACATACGGCGCCGCGACGCACAGGACGATGCTCACTCCCACAAGGACAAACAGAGTGATGTTGAAGATGGAGTTTGCGACGTGCCATGCCTCTTCCTCGTCTTTCGTGTGCAGGTACTCCACGAAAACCGGGATGAACAGCGAAGCAAGCACACCGCCGAGGACAAGATCGTAGATGATATTGGGAGTGATGTTCGCGAGATTGAAGGAGTCCGCCATCTCCCTGGCTGTCAGCCCGAGCACGGAGGCAAGCGCAGCTGTTCGGACAAAGCCGGTCACCCTGCTGATTCCAGTGCCCATAGTCATGACGGAGGCGCCGCGTGTAAATGACGCCCGCTTTAACCCCGGCCTGGCGACCCCCGGCTCCTCAAGCGCTTTTTTTGTTTGTCTGCTCGATGTTTCTTCGCTTATGCTTGCCTGCCTTTCGCCGTAAGAATGTCTTTGCGACCCACGCGCCCCCGATAAGGACGAGCAGACCGATAACCACGAAAAAAGCGAAGGTGTTCAACCTGCTTGTAAGTACGGTGGTGTCTACTTCTCCAATAATGAGGTTCCGGGCCTGAAGTCTTGCCTGGAAACGGATCCGGCCCTTCTTTTTTACCGCAACCGGGATCTCAAGGAGGTTTTCCTTCGGTTCCAGTTTGATCTTCCGTCGCGACCCCTCGGGGAACTCCAATCCATTGCTCGACAGCGTCAGGGTCGCGGTGATTGGGTACGAGGCGCCGTTGATAACGGACAAAGGGATCTTAGCGCTTGCCGACGTCAGGTTGATCGAGCCCGTGGAAGGCATGTTGATTTTCTTGATCTCGCCGTCAATTGTGTTGATCACTGAGGTGGCCCACGAGAGACCCTCGACCTTGCGATCCCACTGTCTCCATACGTCGCTCTCGCTTACCGAGACATTGTTCCGCAAGGTGAGGAGCAAAGGGTTGTCGCGCGTGACCATCGTAGAGAAATCCTTGCAGCGCCCGCGGGCCGTCGTCACACTGGTGAAGTATTCGTCGGCGCTCGTTGATGGTTCGGGTATCTCGAGTGGGTCATTCTCGAGAATCGGCACGGTCATCATGCTTTCCGCCAGTGTATTTGTCTTGAGCCATGGCGAGCCAGCGACGGCGGCGAATATTTCGCTCACGATTTCCCTGGAAGGGCGCCACCGCGCGGGCCATACTACGGCGCACGAGCGCAATTTGTCGGGCTGCTCGAGGTACAGGCTGGTGAGTTCAGAGAGGATGCACTGTGTTATCCCGTGCGGATCCGCGCTCTTGCTCAGACGCGCCAGCAGGCTTTGCATGCGGGCGTCCGCAAAGACGGCCGTGGTCTCGCCGCCTTTCTTCGCGCCCATGATGTTGACGGGCTGAGCAAGAGTGTACCCACGTGCCAGCCTCATGCCCGCCTTGCTGCGCTGGAGCAGTTCGGGGGAGAGCAGTAGGAACTTGCCGGCGTCACGGTCGAGGTCACGCAGGACCCGCGTGTTTGCCGCCAGTCCGGGAGGATAGAAGAACTCGCGACTCACTGTCGTATCGAGATCCTTTTCCAGGGCTTTGTGTCCTGATGTGAGCTGTTGTCTGGCGTCCGTTGTCCAGCGCAGGGAAATGAGGTTCTCCAGATTTGGCGAAGCGTATGGCGCGGGTAGCATCTGACAACGCGGCGATTGCGCGAGTATTCTGAAATCACCCAGCACACTGGATGCGCTCTTCGCCTGCCGCGAGTCCGGACTTACACGAAACTCTTTGTCTCCGCGTTTCACAACATAGCCTTTCGACATGTCGCTGATCTCCTCGAGGAGCATGGGTGACATGGAGAACGAGAGGTTCAACTCCGGCCATTTGTTCACAGCCCACAGTAGGGTCGAGTACCAGCCGGGTTGCTTGCCGGTAGAGTCGCACTCCGCGGCGAGTTCATCGCTCTTGAACACATCGTCCGGCCCCCGGTGCGGCGGTGAAAGCGTGTCAAACACGAGTGATACGCGCAGAGGCTTGAGGTTTGAGAGGTCTTTAGATGAAAAGACGATGATCTCGCTCACCACGCGCGAAAGGACGGCGCTGCCTTTGAGCGCTTCGAGTTTGAACGGGTAGATGCCGTTGGCGTAACGGCCTCGGGCAAGCTGAACTTCGAAATTGAAGGTGTTGTTTCCTGGTTTGAGCGATAAGTTTTTACATGGGGTTTCCGTCTGCTTGTAGGATTTGTTCGCTATTTTTCCGAGGGAATCATCCAGGTCGGAGCGCGAACGATTCTTCGTATAAACCCTGAAGCGGATGCTTACGCCCTTGACGCTTTGCCTCGAGCGATTGTCCAGCGTGACAACTGTCTGTATCTTGCCGTCGGGCTCGTACCAGTAAGAGTTTTTGGAAAAAGCCATACGAACGTCAGGCAAACTCGGAGGCGCGCCTGCCGCGAAAGTCGGGCACAGTTGCAACAACTGCAACAACGCCAGTGTCAGCGCGGCAACCCAGCGGGCCGCTGACAACTTCCCGCAATGTTGGTTTCCTGAAAACATTATCAATCTTCCCGGGGAATATGGCACCTGATCATCGTGTCATGTTTATTATCTCATTATCCAAGTAAGCCAATGAAAAACGCAACACGGGGGGCCTGACCCCTGGTGTTGCGTTTATAATTAACATATGAACATTTTTAAGGATTTCGAGAAAAAGCTTGAGGGCCTTTTCGAGGGAATCATCCTGCGCACTTTCAAGTCGGGAGTGCACCCTGTCGAGCTGGGAAAAAAACTGGTTCGTGAGTGCGAAGGCCACAAGACCATTGGCGTCTCGCGTGTTTACGTTCCTAACAGGTATGAGGTTGGGCTCTCGCAAAAAGACTATTCGCGTTTCGAGTCATATCAGGCGACGCTGGCGACCGAACTGGAAAATCTTCTCGTCTCTTATGTTAAAGAGCGCGGCTACGCCGTTCTTGACCGTCCGAGAATCAAGCTCATTGAGGTTGAACGCCTTCGCGAGGGCGAGTTCCGGATAGAGCCGCGAGTAGAGGGAGACCTGCCGCGCGCTCATGAGAAGGTGGAGACCCGCGATGGGATTATCAAGCGCTCATCAGAAGGCAGGCCCGCGGTGCTCGAGTTGCTCGACTCAGGTGACGTCTCTCCCGTGTTCGATCTCGGGAGGAAAGTGGCGCAAATCGGGCGCATCGCGGATAACGACATCGTACTTCCCGACCCGAACGTCAGCAGAGTTCATGCGCGCGTCGAGTGGCGCGACGGCGCTTATTTTGTCTCCGACCTCGAGTCAACCAACGGGACGTGGGTGAACGAAGAGCGCGTCTCGGGCAAGAAACTTCAAGAAAACGATGTAATCCGGCTCGGGAGCACACGACTTATATTTCGAGGAGCGGGCGATTGATTCCCAACATAGTTTTTATCGCTTTGCGATATGTCTTTGTCGGCTTGCTGTATATCTTTCTCATCCTGGTGGTACGGGCAATATACCGGGATATCAGGATGCCCGAAACGGTGGCGCGGCCCTCACGGCACAGGGAAAAAAAGAAAGATCAACAGCCGCAGCTCGTGGTGATAACCGCCGACAGGAACGTTGGCGCGCGTTTTATGCTGGTCGATGACGTCCGCATTGGAAGGGCCGCGAACAGCCACATAATTATTGATGATACTTACGCTTCACAGCAGCACGCGCGCATCTTTGTGAATGACGGTTCTTATTTTGTCGAGGATATTGGTTCGACCAATGGCACTTACGTGAACGGCAGGAAGATATCCTACCCGCTCGGGCTACGGGCCGGCGACAGGATAAAGATAGGCAAGACAGTGTTCGAGTTCCGGATGTAGGAGTCCGACTCAGACCGGAGGACGTCATCTACAGCATTACCTCGTCATCGATAACTGATACAGGTAAAGTTAGACAGATTAACGAAGACGCGATCCTCGAGACGGGCAACCTGTTTGCTGTGGCGGACGGCATGGGCGGCCACCAGGCGGGCGAAGTAGCGAGCTCTCTCGCGCTTTCCGTGGTTTGCCAGTACGTCGAGGACAACATCGGACTCATGCCGGGCGAAAAGCTCATAGAGAAAGCAACTGCGGCAGCCAACGCCGCGATCTACACGAAAGCGTCGTCACGTGTAAAGTTCCGGCAGATGGGTACCACGCTCACCGTGATGTATCGGGAAGGCGACACCATCTATATCGCACACGTCGGGGACTCGCGCGCCTATCTCTTTCGTGAAAACAAATTGCGGCGTCTCACGCGTGACCATTCGCTTGTCGCGACCCTCGTCGAGAAGGGTGAGATTACCGAGGAGCAGGCGCTGTGCCACCCGCAGCGCAATATCATACTGAAGGCGCTGGGGCTGGCGCCACAGGTCGAAGTCGACGTGTCGGCGGTCAGAATCGAGCCCGGTGACATTTTTCTCATTGGGAGCGACGGGCTGACCGGCATGGCGCGCGACGAAGAGATTGCCGGAGTCCTCGCGTCCGGCGGAGAGCCATCTGACTGGTCGAGGCGCCTCAAAGATATTGCTCTTGACGCGGGTGGCGCCGATAACGTCTCAGTGGTGGTGATTCGCATTCTCGAATCAGCTTCGATTGTGCGCGCGCCGGCGGCCGGGCGGAGAGCCGGGGGAAAGCCGGAAGGGGCGCCGCCTGCGCGCTCGCGCAGAGGCAGATTGCGCAACTGGTTGATAACAGTCGTCGTCGTCGTGGCCCTGCTGGGCGCGGGATTCGGTGTGGCTTATCACTCTTACAACAGGAGTTTCTGGGTGGGTGTCAAAGACGGCAAGGTGACGCTTTTCAAGGGCTTCCCGTTCTGGGATCTCGCCCTCGTTGAGCGGCAGACCGACATTGAGGCACGGTTCCTGCCGGATGCCCTGATGCGACGGGTGGAGAACAAGCTGGAGCTCGAGTCTAAGAGCAGTGCGCTGGACACCATCGAAAGCCTCGAGCGTGAGGTGGAGAAAAACTCGAGCATCGTTCCGGATGTTCAGGGGAAGAAGTATCAGGTGGCAAGAGGCCTGCTCGAGTCGGTGGGATTGCGCGCCGAGCCGAATCTGGTAAGCCGGACAGGCATAGCCGCGGATATCGTGATAGATCAGGATCCTGTGCCGGGGACGCGCGTGGGCAAGGGCGCCTCAGTCAAAGTCAAAGTTGTAATGGCAGGCTCGCCCGCTGAGGAGGTGTAGGCCACGAGAGCGCGAAACCGGGAACTGATGCTTTTGATATTCCTGACGGTCATGATGTCCGTCGGCTTTATCAGTGTGCAACTGGCGCGAGAAGAGAAGCTGGCGCCGGCCTCGTTCTTGTACCCCGCCGCCGCCGCCGCCGCGGTGTTTATCGTTCTCCACGTCGTCTTGCGCATCTTCATGCCGCGCGCCGACGGCCTGATCCTGCCAATCACCGCGGGCCTCACTTTCATGGGGCTCGTGATGATCGACCGGCTTGATCCGGATCTGGCGCTCGAGCAAATGAGCTGGATTATCGTGGCGGCCGTATGCTTCGTGCTCGTGATTCTTTTTTTTCGCGACTACGAGAATCTGGCTCAGTACAAGTACACCTGGGGCATCGCCGCTCTTTTGCTTCTCGCGTCAACCATGGTGTTGGGGAAGGAGGTGAATGGCGCCCGCCTCTGGCTTCAGATCGGCTCGTTTCACTTCCAGCCGTCGGAGCTCGCGAAGGTGGCGCTGGTGATCTTTCTTGCGGCGTTCTTCGCTGAGAAGCACGAGCTCCTGTCGATCTCGACCCACAGGGCGCTCGGGATCCCGTTGCCGGAGGTCAAATACTTTGTGCCGTTGCTGCTCATGTGGGGAGTAAGCGTTCTCATGATGATCTATCAGAAGGATCTGGGCTCGTCACTGCTCTTTTTCGGGATTTTCACTTGCATGATGTATGCGGCGACGGCCAGAAAGACGTACGTGCTGGTGGGGGTGGCGCTTTTCGCCTTGGGCGCCTATCTTTGCTACCTGGGGTTTGGCCACGTACAGGTGCGGGTGCTTACCTGGCTGCGTCCCTTCAACGCCGCGACCATACAGCATGAATCCTACCAGATATCCCAATCGCTTTTCGCACTTTCGTCCGGTGGAGTTTCCGGAACGGGCCTGGGCCTGGGCCACCCGAACTTCATTCCTTCCGTGACCACGGATTTTATCTTCAGCGCGGTAGGGGAGGAACTGGGGCTTCTGGGCGCCGCGTCGGTAGTGCTGATGTACATACTTCTGGTCGCTCGGGGGATAAAGGTCGCGCTCTCGCACCGCGACGACTTCGGTAAGTTGCTCGCTGTCGGGCTCGTCAGCATCATCGCGTTGCAATCTTTTATCATTATGGGAGGCGTTACGCGGCTCATACCGCTGACCGGCATCACGTTGCCTTTCATGAGTTACGGGGGAAGCTCGCTGGTCGCGAACTTCATGGTGCTGGGATTGCTCATGGCGCTGTCGCACCGGGGCGCTACCACCAACGTGGTGAGCCTCAAAGAGGGGACGAAACGGTGAAGATGAACAAGCAGATCAAGGCATTGTTCACGGTTTTCGTTGTGATCCTGCTTGCTATTGTCGTCAACCTTTCCTGGCTCCAGGTCTTTGGCGCGAGCGGGATAGAGAACAACGCTTTCAACAAGCGCAGGATCGTAGAGGAATACGCTATCTTACGGGGCGACATCATTTCGGCGGATAACCAGATCGCGGCCAGAAGCGTTGACACCTCTGCTGAGTACCGTTACCAGCGCGAGTACCCGATGGGTTCGCTTTTCTCGGACGTCATCGGGTACGACTCCTGGCGCTACGGGAGGACCGGGCTGGAGGCCAGGTATAACAAAGAACTTCTCGGGAGCAGTAGCAAGCTGACCGTTCAGAGTCTCTCAAACCGCCTGCTAGGCGCGAGCAAGAAGGGCAACTCCATCTTGATGACTCTTGATTCACGTGTCCAGCGTTGCGCGGCCGAAGCCCTCGACGGGCGCAAAGGCGCGGTAGTGGCGATGGATTCGAAGACAGAGGCTGTCCTCGCGATGGTTACGAGCCCGACGTACGACCCGAACGCCGCGATCCCGTTGCCCGGCAGGGATAACCAGGCGCAGTGGGACGCCATCAACGCCGACCCCAACCGCCCGCTCTTCAACAGGGCCACGAGCGGCCTCTACCCGCCGGGTTCGTCGTTTAAGGTCGTGACCGCCGCCGCGGCGCTGGATCAGGGGATAGTTACGCCCGATACGCCCTTTGACTGCGCCGGGAAGCTTCCCGTCAGCGGCTACAGTATCTATGATTTCAACAAGAAATCGCACGGGCGCCTGGATTTCGCGCAGGCTCTTATACTCTCGTGCAATATTACGTTCGCGCAGGTGGGCATGAACCTCGGCGCGCCGGCGCTCGTGAAGTACGCCGAGATGTTCGGGTTCAACAAGCCGATGCCTCTCGACCTGCCAACTGTGGCGAGCCAGGTTCAGGAAGCCGGGGAAATGGATCCGGTGGCTTTAGCTTCCGCCAGCTTTGGGCAGGGACAGGACCTGGCCACGCCCGTAGAAATGGCGGTAGTGGCATCGACAATAGCCAATGAGGGCGTAATGATGCGGCCGTACATGGTTCAGGAGATACGAGATTACAACAACAGGATTATCGACAGGGTCGAGCCGGGGCAGATCCGGCAGGTTGTTGACAGCCAGACGGCGATTACTCTTACGGACATCATGGTAAATGTCGTTGAGAAGGGCACTGGCACCTCGGCGCGAATAGATGGAGTGGAAGTCGCCGGCAAGACCGGCACTGCGGAGGTCGAGAACGGCAAGCCGCACGCCTGGTTCATTTGCTTCGCTCCGGCCAGGGATCCGAAAGTAGCTGTGGCTGTTATTGTAGAGAACGGCGGCGAGGGCGGCAAGACCGCCGCGCCAATCGCGAGAAAGGTTCTTCAGATGGCGCTGAAAGTGAACACCCAATGAAGTTCGAGTTCGAGATAATCAAGAGCGCGTGACGTGAAATGTCATATTTGTGAAGGGAGAATGCTTTGAAGTGGCATGTACGGTTCAGGTGGGTGACCGCAGTGGCGCTCGTTCTGACGATCGCGCTCCCCGTGGGGCTGGGAGGCTGTTTCGCGCGGGGGAAGGAGGATGTCAACACGTATGTCGTCAAAGAGTCGGGCAAGGTGATAGGATCGCAGAAGGTGCGCATCAAGGAGACCGGTTCAGGGCTTGCGTACTCTTGCACCGAGAAGCGGCCTTTTGCCGAGTTGGACACTACTTTCACGCGGGAACTCACGGTTGCGAAGAACCTCAAGACCATGCTTGGCTACAAGTCGAGCAAGAGTGTTCCCGGCGCGGTGTACCGAACCGATATCTCCGCGACCGACCAGGGGTTTTCTTTTTTTGCCTACGACCCGCGGATGTTTGATTATTTGCCTCTGATGACGAATGGGAAAAACGTGATTCCCATAGAGATCGACTCCGCGTGCCTGATGCAGGCGTTGCTGGACAGGTTTCTGGTCGCCAATGTTCAAAGCGCCAGCGCGTTTGTAGTCGTACCGTCGCGAGGCCCTGTGGTGCGCCAGGTGACTGTCGATAGGAAGAGCCGGTTTCTCATTCATCTGGCGGGAGTGGGATTAGACGATGTTGACGTGTCATTTGACAGGAACAACTTCGTGACACGCGTCCGCGCGCTCGACGTGACAATCGAAAAAGGAAGCGCGGCCCCGTCGCAATCCAAATCTTTTGAGCCTGTGAAGAAAGCCGGACGTGTCAGTGAAGTTCGGGTCGACACTCCCGAGAGGCTTCACAACGGCGACAGGCTCGAGCTCGCCGGCAACCTCTACCTTCCTCCATCGGGAAAGAAGCCTTACCGGGCGGTGATACTGACCGGGGACGCGGGGCCGCAGGACAGAACCGGCGGCGGATTCCTGTCCCAGGTCGCGGACGCGCTGGCGGGCCAGGGGTTCGCGGTGCTCACCTGCGACCGGCGCGGCGTTCCGGAGAGCGCGGGTAACTACGCGACAATCACAAGAAAGAGTTTGCTTTCCGATCTCGACTCGCAGGTCGACTACCTGGTGTGCCGCGGTGATATGGATCCCGAGAAAATAGCGCTGGTCGGTTACGGTGAAGGCGGTTTGATCTCAGCGAGTGTCGCCGCGGCCAATCCGTACGTGAAGCGCGTCGCGCTGATGGCGACACCATCGGTAAAAATGTTCCCTGATATGGCGCTGACGAGCATTCAGATTGCCACTATCGACGGGAAGATGATCGCGCCGGAGACTTACCACGCCCGGCAGTGCGTTGAAGCGCTGATAGGGCTTGTTTATGGCACGGCAGGAGAGAGCGTGGACGTGGCGGGTCACAAGATTTTCCTTGAATGGATGCGCTCCTGGATGGCGTCAAATCCGCCCGCCGACCTGAGCGCGTTGAAGGTTCCGGTTCTGGTGATGCACGGCGCCGTGGATAGAGTGGTCCCCGTGGATCAGGCGTCAGAGATAATGAAAGCTCTCGAAACCAGGCAGGGAGGCGAGCAGAAGCTCGAGGTGTTCGACAATCTCGGGCACACATTCGGGCCGGTTGTCGATGAGGCAAAAGCGCGCCCTTACAGGTCGCACCCCGTGGTTGACCGGAAGGTACTCGTCACGTTGTCCGACTGGCTGAAAAAGTAGAGGCTCGGGATGTCTTCTTCGCCCTCCGCTCGCGGACTCGGACGTCGGTCGAAGAAAACACCCCTCGCTTTGCTGAGGGGGGGGGAAGATTAGTCAATCAGAAAAAGTGGCACAGAATGCCATGTTCTCTAAGAACGGCATATGGCAAAAAGAGCCCGGTTGCGCAATTCGCCGGGCCCTTTGATTATTCGGCAGGTAGTTTACGGTCGTGCCCGGGACAGAAGTTCGCAGCCCTCGCTACAGTGGGCGCAGCGCGGAATCGTGTATCTTTTCAACGTGACACCTCCTTTTTCGAATTATATTATTGCGTGTCGCGATACCAGTGTCCTTCTACAGACAAATACTGTCAATGTCGAATGTCAATCTCCCGGATCTCAAATTGTGCCGACTGCTACTGAGCATCAGTGTTCAGGCGGTGAAGCCATTCTAATGCTCCGCGGCTCCGCGGATTACATACGCGACCGCCACCGGCACAGCACAGGGATTTGAAGTCATGGCAGGAGATGAGGAGGGATAAATTCATCCAGTGCGATTGGGAGGTGAAAAGTATGGATACAGTGAACGAAATCGTCAAGAAAATTGACGAAGGGAAAATCGTTTATCTTGAGGAAGAGGCAGATGCAAAAAATCTGAGTTGGGACGCGCATCCGACTTTCAAAGGCGTATTTTTGAAACATCTTGTAAAAGGAGAAAAGACGGATGGTGAGTCAGGCAGGTCTCGGCCCCACGCGCTTGAAAGCGTGCGGTGACCCCGTGTTCGAGGACGCCGCGATGCGGCGCCTCATGAGGTCGCAGGTTCGATCCACTGTATGGAAGAAGTGGAATCTGATTTGGAGTGGTAGGCCAGGCAGGTCTCGAACCTGCGACACCCGGATTAAAAGTCCGGTGCTCTACCAACTGAGCTACTGGCCCACAAATTACTTCATTCTATTCTACTTTTGTCGGAGCGCATCAACAATCGTGACCCGATGTCCGCGCTGAAAAATTTCCAATTGTGATAAAATTGTGACAATATTGACACATTGACACCAGCGGTAACAAACAGTTTCTCGAGGTCCAGGAGGGCAATCAGGATGAGCATGTTGCACAAGAAGGGACATAATAAGAGCGCGCGAAAGGAACGCAAGGAACACAGGCGCGTCGAAGAGATATTCGATGAGCCGACCGATTCCTGGGATCTCCTTGATAACTCGCCCAACCTGATTCAGAGCGTCACGCCGGAAGGGCGTTTTTTCTACATAAACCACAAATGGTGCGCGACACTGGGTTATCGGCCTGACGAGGCAAAGGGCCTGACCTTTCTGGACGTCCTCCACCCGGATTGTCATGACCACTGCAAGGCGGTCTTTCAGAGCCTGATGTCCGGAGCGCGCATCCAGAAAGTGGAGTGCGAATTCCTCTCAAAGGACGGCAGGCGCCTTCCCGCTACGGGACATGTGAGTTGCTACTTCGAGGCGGGGAAGCCCGTTGCGACTCGCGGCATTTTCCAGTTGACGGCGACAGGCGGGCGGGCGGAGAAAGATGCGGATGCAGATCGGAGCATGAGTGTCGCGATAGAGAAAGCGTTTCTCGAATTCGCGAACTCTTCTTTGAGGCGTTAGCGCCCCGCCCCACAACTGGTTCACGGCAATAGCGTAGCGCGAAATACTTCAGTTTTCATCTGTCGCAACTCGTTCTTTGCTTGATCAGGTTCATGATATTATGAGTGTCAGTCAGGGCGAAGAAGGAGAACCGGTGCAAACAGAAAGCGGCGCGCGGAGCAAAGTTGCTCGTGGAGCGGGTGACGTCAAAGAGCGTATCGCGGTTCTGCGCGAGAGCCTCGTGGGGGCTTTCGGATTGATGATGGCAGCCGTCACGGTCGCGAGCGTGCTCAACTACATGTTCAGCATTATCATGACGCGCATGCTGGGCGCCACCGGCGCGTTCTCCTCGTTCAACTCGCTGAACTCTATCTTTCTCATCGTTTCCATGGGGGCGCTATCGGTTCAGATGGTCATCACCAGGTACGTCGTCGAGTTCGAGGTGACGGGCGAGAAAAACAAGATCCGGCTGCTGTTGCGCCGCTTCTCCCGGGGGCTGCTTCTTGCCGGCGTCGTTGTGATGATCTTGAGTTTCGCGGCAGCGTGGCCGCTCGCGCATGCTCTGAAACTAAGCTCGCCTCTGTTCGTTATCCTTCTCGGGACATCTGTGGTTATCACAATTTACCTGACCCTCCCCAGCGGGCTTCTCCAGGGCGAGCAACGGTTCGGAGCGCTGGGTGGCGCGGCCATATCGACCGCGGCGCTGCGGATCGTCATCGGGGTGACGCTGGTAGCGCTTGGAATGGGCGTTTACGGGGCGTTGGGCGCCGCGACACCGGCGGGGATCGTGGTCGCGTGCGTCATCATCTACTTTTATCGCGACATGTTTCGCGGGCCGGTAGAGCCCGACCCGGAGTTTCATCCGGCCACCGCGCTCAAAGCGCTCGCGCCTGTCGCCACCGCGGTGTTTCTGGTTATTTTCATAACCCAGATCGATGTCGTGCTGGTGAGAGCTATGAAGGGAGCGGTTCAGGCGGATCACTACTCGTATGCCGCGCTGGCCGGCAAAGCGGTTTTGTTCTTTCCTGAAGGCGTATCGCTCGTTATGTTTCCAAGGGTGAGTCATCTCCATGCGAAAGGCGCTTCGACGAAGCGAGTCCTGGGTTTGAGCCTTGCCGTCGCGGGCCTGCTGGTCGGAGCGGTTGTGATCTTCTACGCCGTCTTTCCGGGTTTTACGGCGCGGTTCTTCGCGGGAAAGCACGGCAACTTCATCAACACGATCAAGTGCGCCGGCGGCATTAACTTTATCGCGCTGTTTGGTCTCGTGATGGCCGTTTTCGCCATTGTGAAGCTGCTTGCTTTTTATCACCTCGCGCTGAATCACAAATCTTTCCTTGCCATATACGCGTCCGGCGCGGTCATGGAAGTTGTCGGAATATTTCTTTTCCACCGTACACTTCCGCAGATACTGGTCGTTATGCTTATTGTGGGAGTGGCGCTTCTTGTGCCCAGCTTGACGCTGGCTCTGACACAAAGTAGTTTTGCAGATTGAATGATTGTAGATGGTGAGGAGCTGGATGCATGGTCGGTGACTTGCAAGAAAACGCGGAAACAACTTTCATTGTATCTGGAATTCACGAACATGCGCGCAACGACACTATTGTGATGGGCGCGGTTCAAAGACGCCTCGAAGCGTTATACCCTTACCAGAAAGGACACTGGGAACGTGTCTCATTCGAGGCTTCCGCGATCGGCGAGGAACTCGGCTTCGGACGCGACGCGCTTGAACAACTGCGGATTTCCGCCTACCTCATGGATATCGGGATGATCGATGAGTCTATTCACGCTCTCATCGCCAGTTGTGTCGACTCAAGCATTGATTATATGCAGAACGCCGATATCAGGTGCGCGGTAGAGCGTCACCCGGTGATTGGCGCGAGGAAACTCGAGGAGATTGGCTTCCCAGATCCTGTGATCCACGTGGTAAAACATCACCACGAATGGCACAACGGCTGGGGTTATCCCGATGGCCTCTCAGGTGTCGCGATTCCGCTGCTCGCCAGGGTATTGATAGTCGCCGATGCTTTTGTGTCTATGACTTCCGATAGGCCATTCCGTTCCGGATGCACACCTGACGAGGCGCTCGAAGAGATCGTTGGCTACGCGGGAGTTCAATTTGATCCGTGGGTGGTGCCTGCGCTCGAGGAGATCGTCACGCAGAAGGAGTGCGTGATCGATTCCATTATCGACAAGACGCTCGATCTCGCGCTCGAGGAAGAAACAGAGCAACGCTAGCCTGAAAACGCAACACGGGGGCCTGACCCCCGTGTTGCGTTTTGTCTGCAACTGACCCATTAATCCACCAAATGGGTGATCACAAAATCAATACTATTGTTGATAATCGCCCGAGAACGAACTGCCGAAATGATGTAAAGGAGAAGTAAGTTGGAAAGGGCAGTGCGATGGACGGGAGAGCGTGGTATCAGAGAACCAGGCGCAAAGCAGAAGAGGGCGAACATGGCTTTACCCTCGCGGAACTTGCCATAGTGATCGTGATTCTTGCAGTACTGGTCGCGATAGCGGTGCCGGTTCTGCTCGGGGGCGGAAAAAAGGCGGATCATGTCGTCGCGATAAGCAACCTGGCGACGGCCGGCAAGGTTGTTGAGAGTGTCTGGTACAGTGACCTCGCAACTCAGGGCCACGATGCGTACAGGGACTACGACCCACCCGAGGAACTCGAGGAGTGCGCCGTGGATGGTTGGGTGCCGGTCGACGCGCGTTACATGAGCGTGTGTGAGCAGAAGATCACCTGGGTGGATCTCAACGTTGGCGGGGAATCGGATCCTATAGCCAGCGCGGAAATCGGCCCATATTGCCAGGCCGAGGCCTATGGGTTCCGGCTAGTTGGCGTCTGGAAGGCCGGCAAGTTGCTGGAGAGCGGCGCCGACATCGCGCGGAACTGGAACATCCTCAATCGAAAGATCGGGGTAGTGGACAACAAGTATTGGAAGGACGGCGGG
Organism: Candidatus Anoxymicrobium japonicum; assembly: GCA_002843005.1. Taxonomy (NCBI): domain Bacteria; kingdom Bacillati; phylum Actinomycetota; class Candidatus Geothermincolia; order Candidatus Geothermincolales; family Candidatus Anoxymicrobiaceae; genus Candidatus Anoxymicrobium; species Candidatus Anoxymicrobium japonicum. The sequence goes on from PHEX01000011.1 coordinate 18,611, forward strand.
TGGCAGGAGAACAACGACGCCCGGTACCTCACTCTGGTGACGTACGAGCGCGTGGGCCTGGCGCACTTCTACACTTTGAACCTCGGCGTTACGATCGCGGGAGGCACTTTCGAGTGGAAGGACGGAACAGGGACCCCCGGTGAGTCGTTCGGTGATGAGCTGGCGAGCGCCCCCGACCCGGTGGCCGACCCGCCACCCGCGGATTCTCCCGCTGATGATCCAGGAATTCCGCCGGCAGACCCGCCCGCGGATCCTCCCGCCGATGATCCAGTAATCCCGCCGCCGCCAGGGCCTCCGTTCGAGTTGCTTGAAACGAAGTTCACGCCCATAGCGATAAACCTCGAGAGCCAGGGAACATTTACAGTCACTTTCTACCTGCCCGAGGGATACAGCATCGCCGACATCGACCTGCCTTGCGTCAAGATTGGTGGGGCTACCGCGATAGAGGTCAAGGAAGCCGGGGGTGGGAAGTTCATGTTCACCTTCGACAGGCAGGATTTGACAGAGCTCACGGTCGGCAATAACGTGACAGCGACAATCACCGGGCGGCTTTATGATGGCACCGAGTTTTCCGGGACTGACACGGTAAAGGTCATCGACAATAAGTGAAGAACTGCGGTTGATTGCCGTTTGTCTCAAGTTCACCTGATTCCACCTGATATGATTATGCGTTGTCGAAACTTTTTATGGGACGTGGCACTGTAATGACGAAATCCACTGGCGAGCCGGACGGTCTGCCGGGCAAGGCGATCTCATCCATCAGGCGGCACGGGATGTTGTCGGGTGGAGAGCGTGTCGTGGTGAGCGTGTCCGGCGGCCCGGATTCCGTAGCTCTCCTGCTTTTCCTGAGCGAGATAGCCCCCGGAATGAACCTCACGCTTGCCGTCTTTCACATCGATCACATGCTGAGGGGCGAGGAGTCGCGCTCGGACGCTGCCTTTGTGAAAGAACTCGCGGAAAAACTCGGCCTGGAATCGCGCGTCGTCGCCGTGGATGTGCGTAAAGAGATGGAAGGCAATCGTCGTTCGCCTCAAGACGCCGCGCGAGCCGTGAGGTCTGAGCGCCTTCTCGATTTCGCGGCGGAGTGGGGCGCGGATCGGGTGGCCGTTGGCCACACCGCCGACGACCAGGTGGAGACATTCCTGATGCGCGTTGTGCAGGGAGCGGGGCTTACCGGGCTTGCCTCGATCAACGCGGTCTCGGGCGTCATCGTCAGGCCATTGATCGAGGTTTGGCGCCGCGAGATCGAGGAGTATCTCAACGTCAGGGGCGCCGACTCGCGTTTGGATCGGAGCAATCTGACGCCCGCCTACCTGCGTAACAGGATCAGGCTCAAGCTTCTTCCATGTCTGGTGTCGGAATTTGGCGACGCGGTGAAAGATGTGATTCTCAGGGAGGTGGAGTCGCTCTCGGAGGATCGTGAGTTTTTCACCTGTCTGGCGCGCGATGCCTTTGACCAGGCCGCTATCTCTGGCAAAGCGCAGGTTCGTATCGACAGGGAAAGGTTCATGTCCATGGCGCTGTCGCTCCAGCGCGGGGTGATAAGGGAATCCTGGGCGCGCCTGGCGCCTGGCGCGCCGATGCTTGCCTGGCAACACGTGGCGGATATCATCGATAAGGTAGTTTTGGGGAAGAGCGGATCCGCGATCGACCTGCCGCTAGGATTGGTCGCGCAGCGCGAATACGACGAAATCATCATCCGGCGCAAGGCGCCCGAGCGAGAGAGAATGCCTCCCGCGAGCCTCGCCATACCAGGCGTCGTGAGGCTTCCTCATGGGCCTGTCATCGAAGCGACCTGTGTATCCACGGACGAAGTGACGTTCAGCGACGATCTCTCAGTAGAGTTTGTTCGCGGCGACCTCGAGCGCCTGCTCGAGGTTAGAACTCCACGACCGGGGGATCGTTTTCAACCGCTGGGCTTCCCGCATGAGAAAAAACTGAAGAACTTTTTCATAGATGCCAAGGTGCCGAGGCGAGAAAGGCTCACAGTACCGATTGTGCTGGATGAGGGCCGCGTCGTCTGGGTCGCGGGGCTGCGGCTGGATGATCGCTACAAGCTCCGATCGACGGACAGGCGCGCGATAATGTTGCGCCTGTGCGACGAAGCTGTTTCAGATAAAATAAGGTAGGATGCGGGAGGGGAGAATGCGTGGTGGCTGGATTCGAGATAGATGAGACGGTGTACGGCGAACAGGAGATACAGGCTCGAGTTCGAGACATGGCAGGGGAGATAAGCGGGGATTACGGCCCTGAAGGTGTTTTCCTCATAGGCATCTTGAAAGGCGCATTCATGTTTCTCGCGGATCTGGCGCGCTCTATCACAATCCCGGTACGGTTTGATTTCATGGCGTGCTCCTCGTATGGCTCATCTCGAAAAACTTCCGGTATAGTTAGAATTCTCAAGGATCTGGATACGGATATAAGGGGAAAAGATGTCCTTGTTGTAGAGGACATAATAGACACAGGTTTGACGTTGAGTTATCTGTTAAAGAACCTGAAAGCTCGCGAACCGGCTTCACTTGAGATTTGCTCGCTTCTCAACAAGAAGCGCGTCGAGGGCAAAGTTGATCTGCCGATAAAGTACGAGGGCTTCTCGATTCCCGATGTGTTTGTCGTAGGCTATGGACTCGACTACGACGAGCAATTCCGCAACCTGCCGTATATCGCGAAACTGAAAAAGTAAGGCGTCTCCTTGTCCTTGTGGTATGCTTTTCTGTGTGAAACTAAGTGCCCCTTTCCATAAATACGGTAACGTACCGAGAGCGTCGATGCGCCGTTCCTTAAAAGGCCGCGTGACAGAGTCGTACTCGGTGAGTACGGGGAGGGAGCGGAACGCAGCAGGCGCGGATGCAGCGGCGGTCGCTTGCGAGTATTTATGGAAAGGGGCACTAAGGAAAACTGGTCTGAACAATCGGTTGCTCCTGGCGCTCCTGATAAAGTGAGACAAACATGATGAAGAAGTACGCTAAAACTATAATGTTCTGGATGGCAATCCTGTTCCTGGTCGCGTTGCTCATGATCCATCCACTGTGGCGCCAGCCTGCCAGGGAGAAGACGTTTTCGCGGTTCATGGAGCAGGTTCGGGAAGATAAGGTCATGACTGTAAAGATCTTCAACAGAGATCAACGAATAGAGTATGAGCTCAAAAACAAGGAGTGTTTCAAGACCGCGTTCCCCGTCAACTACGACATAACAAAGGCACTGGCCGGCAAGCATGTCAGCATTGCCGTCGATCCGCAAACCAGTACCAGCATGTTCGCTATTTTGATTCAAATTCTTCCACTGCTTCTCATGGTCGGGCTGGTTCTGTTTTTCATGCAGCAGATGCAGGGGGGGGGAAACCGTGTCCTGTCTTTTGGAAAGAGCCGCGCGCGGCAGATAACCAGGGACATGCCGAAGGTCACCTTCGAGGACGTGGCGGGGGTCGATGAAGCGGTAGAAGAGCTGAAGGAGATCGAGGAGTTTCTCGAGAACCCCGGCAGGTTCCAGGCTCTTGGCGCCAAGATCCCCAAGGGCGTGCTTCTCTACGGCCCGCCCGGTTCAGGTAAGACACTGCTCGCGCGCGCGGTTGCCGGTGAGGCGGGCGTGCCTTTCTTCAGCATCTCGGGCTCTGATTTCGTGGAGATGTTCGTGGGCGTCGGCGCTGCCCGCGTGCGCGATCTGTTCGGGCAGGCCAAGACAAGCGCGCCATGCATCATATTCATGGATGAAATCGACGCGGTCGGGCGTCAGCGAGGCGCCGGGCTCGGTGGCGGCCACGACGAGCGAGAGCAGACGCTCAACCAGTTGCTTGTCGAGATGGACGGATTTGAAACCGAGGCGGGCGTAATCATGATCGCCGCGACAAACCGGCCCGATATTCTCGACCCCGCGCTCCTTCGACCCGGGCGATTTGACAGGCAAATTGTCGTGGAGAGACCAGACCTCGAGGGGCGCAAGGCTATTCTCAGGGTCCACACGAAGGGCAAGCCACTCGAAAAGAAGATCGACATAGACGTGCTTGCGCGCCGCACCCCGGGATTTACGGGCGCCGACCTTGCGAACATGGTCAATGAGGCAGCGTTGCTTTCGGCGCGACACAATAAGAAAAACGTGGACATGATCGAGATGGAAGAGGCGATTGACAGAGTTGTCGCGGGGCCGGAGAAAAAGACCCGCCTCATCTCGGATCGCGAGAAAGAGATCATCGCCTACCACGAGACCGGGCACGCGCTTGTGGCGCACACACTGCCAAACGCCGACCCGGTGCACAAGATATCAATCATTCCGCGCGGGCAGGCGCTGGGCTATACACTGACGTTGCCGACCGAGGACAAATACCTGGTCACTAGGTCCGAGCTCGTGGATGAACTGGCGATGTTGCTGGGCGGACGCACCGCCGAGGAGATGATCTTCAACGACATAACCACGGGCGACCAGAATGACATCGATCGCGCGACCAAGGTGGCGCGATCGATGGTAATGGAGTACGGCATGAGCGAGAAGCTTGGCCCTGTCACTCTCGGCCACAAGCAGGAGCAGGTGTTCCTGGGTCGCGACTTTGTCGCGGAGCCGAACTACTCCGATGATGTGGCCTTCCAGATAGACCAGGAAGTCAGGCGCATGATTGACGAGGCCCACATGGAGGCCAGGCGCATCCTTGCCGAGCAGAGGGAGCGTCTCGATATTATCGCCAGGATACTGATATACAAGGAGACTGTTGACAAAGATGAGTTGTTAGACTTGCTGGATGGCGACCCGGGGGAAATCTACAGCAGGTTCATCGAGGAGAAACAAGCGGCCGAAGCCAAAGTCGCCGCGATGGAGACGCCTGAAAAGCCCGCGGGAAAGAGGCTTCACGGCAAAAAGACCGCAAGGCCACCCATCACCACAAAGCCCGAGGTTTTGCCCGAGCGGTAGACGGAAAGGTAGACGGTGCCTGACCCCTGGACTTTTGGTGCCTGTTAGGATCGGAATTTAGATTGCTCTGCTATGATAGCATGCCGGAGGCTGGTTGGGCCAGTTCGTCCTGGGTCATTCCCACGCGTCTCAAGCAGTAGAACTGTTCGCCAACAACTCCTTGAGCTTTCCGCATTCGCGGAGTGGAAGTGCTTTAACTTTTTCGTGGAGGTCATATTCCCTCGACCCGGGATAAACGACATACAGGATTTCGAGGTTGAGATCCTGGAGCGCGACGTGCATTGACTTCGTCATTGACGGCGCGTCGGTACATTTGAATTCGAAACCGATGGCCTTCCCTTCCCGGAAGACCAGCAGATCCAGCTCAGCGCCACACTGCGTGCTCCAGAAATATGCGTTTTCAGCCACCCTTATGATCCCGAGTACCTGCTCCAGCGCGAAGCCCTCCCAGGAGACACCGTACTGTGGGTGGGCGCGCAACGCGTTCATATCCGGTATCCAGAGCAGCGAGTGCAACAGGCCACTGTCGCGGACATAGACCTTTGGGGATTTGACCTGCCGCTTCTTGAGGTTCGCGAACCATGGTGGCAGAACTCGGATCATGTACGATCCTTCCAGAATGTCCCGATAGTGTAACGCCGTTTTCGATGATGACCCGATAGATCGCGCGAGCTCCGAAGCGTTCCATACGCGCCCGTGGTAGTGCGCAAGCATCGTCCAGAATCGGCGCAGCGCCACCGACGGGATTCGAAAGCCCAGTTGCGGGATGTCCCGTTCGAGAAAAGACGCAACGAACGCCTCTCGCCAACGGAAGCTTCCCTCTTCGCGTTCGGCGAGCAAGGCCCGGGGGAATCCACCGCGTGTCCACAAGGTTTCCTGGTTGGCGAAGCCGACTTCACAGAGGTTGAGACCTGGAACGTGTACGAAAAGAGCCCGTCCCGCCAGGGACTCGGATACTCCACGAACGAGGCCTGGTGATGCGCTCCCAAGCGCGAGGAAACGGGCGGGCACGCGGGGTCGGTCGGCAAGGGGTCGAAGAGCGGAGAAAAGCTCGGGCATCCGCTGAATCTCGTCGATGACCACGAGGCCTCTCAGCGGCTCGAGGGTGAGTTCCGGGGTAGAGATGGCAGCCTGATCCGCCGCCCGCTCGAGGTCGAAGTACGTGACCACTTCGTCTCCGCGCTCTTTGTAATGCTGGACTACCATCTGCGCGAGAGTGGTCTTGCCCGTTTGACGGGCGCCTGTGAGTATAGTGACTGGTGCTTCGTCCAACGCCTGAAGTACCTTGTTCAGTAACGCTGTTCGAGGAATCAGCCTTTCTGAATGTTGCATAATTGGATTCTATCTCCAAATAATGTAGTAAATCAACCCCATTTCGGGCACGGACACAATCGGCGGTTACTCGGAATAAAAACGCAACACAGGGGCCTGACCCCATCTGTTGCGTTTTAGTATTTGAAAAAGTGCATAAACGTATGTAGAGTTTGAGTACCCGACATAGGAGGCGCTTACGTGGATCGTGAAAAAATAGAGACAGCCGTCAGGATGATCCTGGAGGCGATCGGTGAAGATCCGGACAGGGAAGGGTTGCTTCTCACGCCAGGTCGGGTGGCTGGCATGTACGAGGAAATACTCTCCGGCATCGGCCTCGATGCGATCGATGGTTTGGAGGTGCGGTTCGACGAGGATCACGAGGAGATGATCGTTGTCAGGGACATCGCCTTGTATTCGATTTGCGAGCACCATCTCATGCCCTTTATCGGCAAAGCTCACGTGGCGTACGTCCCTGCCGAATCAGGACAGATAACCGGCATCAGCAAACTTGCCCGCGTCGTGGATACTCTCTCCAGGCGGCTGCAGGTTCAGGAAAGATTGACCACGCAGATCGCCGACACTGTGATGGAAGGGTTGAACGCGCAGGGCGTTCTGGTAGTGATCGAGGCCGAACACCTGTGCATGTCTATGAGAGGGATCAAGAAGCCGGGAGCAATGACGATCACCTCGGCGGTCAGGGGTTTATTCTATAAAAGCCCCGCGGCCCGCGCCGAAGCGTTGTCTCTCATCATGAGGAACAACTAGTGCGACAAAACGGCAAGGCGAGCGAGTGTTCATCCAGATTCAATCCGCGCCTTCTTCGCGTGGAAGGGGAGGACGACGCGCGCAGGCTCTTGGAAGAGCTCGGGACTGATTCCATTGGGGCGTCCATCATGTCAAAGAAGATGGCGCACGTGGTGATAAAGGTCGAAAACGTCGAGGCCAGGGCCGCGAATGTCATCAAACAGGTAATGCTGTCCAAGGGGGGCGAGTGCGCCACCCCACGAGACACTCTCCTGAAGATGACAGAACACGTGTCGGTTATCATGATTGGCACCGTGAGACAGTTCTTTGAAGCCGTTAAAAACTTTTCCATGCAGCCGTTCGGACTCAAAGCGCTGGCCGGGGAGGTGGAGGCGTTGCTGCGGGACGCCCTTCCTCATAAAGGCGCGACGCATGCCATCCAGGCGGGCGAGTACACACTGAAGACAGGCGGCCGCACCCTTGTTATGGGCGTAGTGAACGTGACACCTGATTCTTTTTCCGATGGGGGTCGGTTTGTGGAGCTCGAGAGCGCTCACGCGCACGCGCTCGAAATGGCCGCTTCAGGCGTCGATATCATCGACATCGGCGGTGAGTCCACGCGCCCCGGCGCCGAGCCTGTTAGCGTCGATGAGGAAGCGAGGCGGACGATAACGTTCATCGAATCGCTTGCCCGCGAGATCCGCGTACCAATTTCTATCGACACTTACAAGGCTGAGATTGCTTCGATGGCGCTGGACGCGGGCGCGTCGCTGGTCAACGACATCAGCGCGCTGCGGCTGGACGAGAAGATGGCGCCGTTGATCGCCGACCGGGGCGCGCCGGTAATACTCATGCACATGCGGGGAACACCCGGGAACATGCAGGAGAGCCCTGTATACGATGACGTCGTGGGAGATATTTTGAGATTTCTGCGCGAGCGATCCGAGTTCGCGCGCGAGGCGGGCGTCATGCCGGAGAAGATAATGATCGACCCCGGGATCGGCTTTGGCAAGACCGTGGAGCACAACCTCGAAATAATGCGAAGGTTGGAGGAGTTCAAGAGTCTCGGGTATCCCCTGGTGCTTGGCGCTTCGAGAAAGAGGTTCATCGGATCCGTGCTCGAGCGCGAGGTGGGAGAGCGGCTGATGGGAACCGCGGCCACGGTGGCTTTCGCGATTGCGAGGGGTGTCGATATCGTCCGCGTACACGATGTGCCGGAAATGCTCGAGGTCGCGAAGATGGCCGATGCCCTCGCCGGGAAGTGGAGGCCCGATGAAGAGTAAAGGCTCATGCGTCGTAACGATCAGCGGTGTGCGGGTGTTCGCGCGCCACGGCGTTCTTCCAAAGGAGAAGAAGCGTCGCCAGGAGTTCCTGATTGACATCGAGATAGAGCTCGATGGTCCACCGTTGTCGGACGAGCTGTCCTCGACCGTCGATTACGCCGATGTCGCTTCGAAGGCGGCGTCTCTTGCCACAAACAGGAGCTATGATCTTATCGAGACACTTGCCTTTGACATCGCGTCGAGCGTTCTGGAGTCCAGGTTCGCGAGAAAAGCTACAGTGACCGTCAAGAAACCCGGCGCCTCGATGCCGGTTCACGTTGAATGCGTCGGGGTTACGGTAAGCAAAGATCGGCCCGCTGAAAGCGGCGGGTGTGGTGATGCGCGAAAGAGCGTTTCGTCGTGAGCCGCGCCTTTATCGGAATGGGCTCGAACATGGAAGACAGGCTCGAGCATCTCAAGGCGGGAATCGGCGCGCTGGCCGCCGCGGCCCCTGATGTAATAATTGTAAGCAAGTCGAGCGTTTACGGCTCGGCGCCTGTGGGGATGACTGACCAGCCCGATTTTCTGAACGCTGTCGTCGCGGTCGAGACCACTTTCGACCCGTACGAGCTGTTGAGCCTGTTGCACGAGATAGAGAGTGAGAGAGGAAGGAAGCGAATCGCCCATTGGGGTCCGAGAACCCTCGATCTCGACATTCTTATGTTCGGTGATCTCGAGCAGGACGATCCCAGACTCACACTGCCGCACCCCAGGCTCACCGAACGGTGTTTCGCGTTGGCGCCGTTGCTCGAGATCGACCCGGCCGCCGCGTTGCCGGACGGCACGCCGCTTCAATCGGCGCGCGAAAAGTTAGGCGACGCACAGGGCGTATGGCGCGTCGGCGACCTGATGACACCCGCCGCGGATCGGACAGAAACAATCGCTGTCATTGGCGCCGGAAAAGTTGGCACGGCGATCGCGCGAGCGCTCTCCACAAAGGGATATCGCGTCGTGGCAGTGGCCGACCTCAAAAAAGACGCCCGCGAGCGCGCGGCGTCGCTCGCGGGCTCGAGACCGTTTGAGAGCTGTGTGGAAGCAGCCGCCCGCGCGGATGTCGTGATCATCACCACGCCCGATGGAGCAATAGAAGGGGTCTGCGGCGACATTTCCGGATCTAATGCGTCGCTCGTGGGAAAGAAGTTTATTCACATGAGCGGCGCGCTCCCGCTTGCCGCGCTCGAGACCGCGGCGTCGAGGGGCGCTGATACTCTTTCGATCCATCCTATCGCGACTTTCGCGGATCTGATGAGCGCCGAGCGGTTCCTGCCCGGGAGCGCGTTTGGTGTTACATGCGATCTCGCGCTTCTCCCGTGGGCCCGTGATTTTGTGTCGGCGATGGGAGGTCGCACGCTCGTTGTAGCGGATGGCGACAAGGTCCTGTACCACTCCGCGGCCGTTGTGGCGTGCAATTTGCTTGCCATGGTGTCTTACGGCGCGTACGTAATCGCGAGGAGGCTCGGCTTCCGCGACGAGGAGACCTCGCAAGCATTCGGCCCGCTGGCGGCCGCTACCGTGGAGAACGTGAGCGCTCTCGGGCCCGCGTCCGCGCTGACGGGCCCTCTGGCGCGCGGCGACATCGGGACGATCCGTGCGCACATTGATGTTCTCGAGAAGTTTGATCCGGGTCTTGCCGAGATGTACCGAGCGGTCTCGCTGTGGGGCTTGAGGCTTACAGAGGAGTGTGGCGAACTCGACATGGGCGTTATCGAACAAATGAAAGAAATTCTCAATAGGGGTCAGGCAACGTCTACCGCGCAGCGGTAGACGGAGAGGTAGACGGTGCTTGACCCCTGGCGCGCCCTGGCGCGGATGAACAAGGAAAGTCTATGGAAATCGTAAGAGAAAAAGCGAAGATGAGGGCGATAGTGGAAAAAGCCAGGGCGAGTGGCCGGCTCGTCGGGGTTGTCCCGACAATGGGCTACTTTCACGAGGGCCATCTCGAACTGATGCGCCGCGCCCGCGTCGAGTGTGACCTCGTGGTGGTCACGCTGTTTGTGAACCCGACGCAGTTTGCCCCGGGAGAAGACTTTGAGGATTACCCGCGCGACTTCGAGCGCGACTGTGCCATGGCCGAGAGCGTGGGGGTTGACTGCGTGTTCAATCCGAGCGCTGAAGAGATGTACCCCGAGGGCTTCTCCACCTTCGTGGAAGTGGAACGGCTCTCAGATGTGATGTGCGGTAGCTCGCGAGGCGGCCACTTCCGGGGAGTCGCGACGGTGGTCTCGAAGCTTTTTAACATCGTGCCGGCACAGAAGGCTTACTTCGGGCAGAAGGACGGCCAGCAGCTTGCCGTCCTGCGTCGCATGGTGGCCGACCTCGACTTCGCGGTGGAGGTGATCGTGGTGTCAACCGTCCGAGAGGAGGACGGGCTCGCGATGAGCAGCCGCAATACGTATCTGAGTCCAAAGGACCGCATGAGCGCGCTTGCTTTGATCCAGGCTTTGAGGCGGGCATCTGAAATGATCGAGACGGGCGAAAGGAGTTCAGACGCGATCATTCGGGAAATGGAGGGCATCTTTGCCCGGTTCCCTGACGTGAATCTTGAGTATATAAGCATTTGTGATAATATTTATTTGAAGCCGCTTCACGAGCTTGAAGGGGAAGTCCTTGTGGCTGTGGCCGCGCGAGTCGGCAGAACTCGGTTGATTGACAACATGGTCTTCGAGATCGAAATAGAGTGATGAGATGGAAAATATCTACCGTAATATGCTCAAGTGCAAGATACACCGCGCGGTGATTACCGATGCCGACATCCAGTACGAAGGCAGTGTTACCATCGACCGTCGGCTTATGGATCTCGCTGATCTGGCGCAGTACGAGAAGGTCAACGTGTGGGATATCGATAACGGCGCCCGCCTCACGACTTACGTGATCGAGGGAACGCGCGACTCCGGCGAGATATGCATGAACGGCGCGGCGGCGCGCCTCGTACACAAGGGAGACAGAGTCATTATCTCTTCTTTTGTTTCCGTCCCGGAATCACGTGTGGCCGATCACCACCCCAAGATCGTTTTTGTGGATGACGATAACCGTCCCGAGATGATCGAGAATCATCTGACGGTCGATGACTTCTGTTGATTTTCAGTAGAGGGTGATCCGCGTTTAAGATGAAGCACTCTGATATTCAGGTTGACACTCTCGATATCATAGACGAGCTGTTTCTGGACGATGAAGTCGTAGCGGAGCAGATCCTCAAGATCAAGGAAGAGCGCAACGCCGTAATCCTGGCCCACAACTACCAGCGCCCCGAGGTTCAGGACATCGCGGATTTTATCGGCGACTCGCTCGGGCTCTCGAGAGAAGCGGCGCGGGCTGACGCCGACGTGATAGTTTTTTGCGGCGTCCACTTCATGGCCGAGACGGCGTTTATTCTGAGCCCGGACAAGATTATATTGTTGCCTGATATACATGCCGGTTGTCCCATGGCGGACATGGCGAGCGTCGAAGATGTCGCCCGCGCGGCCTCGAAGCGCCCTGACGCGCGTGTCGTCTCGTACGTGAACACGTCGGCCGCGGTCAAGGCGGTGAGTGATTACTGCTGCACGTCGGCAAACGCCGCCGAAGTGGCGCGCGCGGTCGATAGTGACGCGGTTCTCTTCGTCCCCGACAGGAACCTTGCGGCATACGTAGCCTCAAAGGTCGATAAAGAGATAATTCCCTGGGATGGATTTTGCCCGGCGCACAATGACATTACCGCGGATCACATAAGGAGCGCTCTCGAGGAGCATCCCGGCGCCGAGGTGATAGCCCACCCGGAGTGCGTCGCTGAGGTGCTCGAGATTGCCGACCACGTGCGCAGCACGTCCGGCATGATCGAGGCCGTTCTCGAGTCTGACGCGGAGGAGTTTGTCATAGCCACCGAGTCCGGGATTCTCTACCCGCTATCGAACACCGTGCCGCACAAGCGCTTTTATTCTCCGGCAAAGGCGCCGATCTGCTGGAACATGAAGCTCACAACTCTTCCCAAGGTTCTCTGGGCGTTGCAAACATTGGAGTCCAGGGTAACCGTCCCCGAGGAGATCAGGGTAATGGCGCTTGGCGCTGTCGAAAGAATGCTGGCACTGGGATGATCCCTCGTTATTTGCTATCGTTTGACACGCGTGAGGCGCCTCAAATCTCCTGCGACGTCATCGTCGCGGGCAGCGGGGTGGCCGGGCTGTCGGCCGCGCTGACGCTCTCCCGTTTCTGCAAAGTGCTACTGGTAACCAAGTCCGATCTGCGGGTCTCGACCACGCGCCATGCTCAGGGTGGCATCGCGGCGGTCATGGACGCCCACGATTCCAGCCAGTCCCACATAGACGACACGCTCGTCGCCGGCGCGGGGCTTTGTGATCCCGGGGCTGTGGGGATTCTTGTGAATGAAGGGCCTGACCGTGTTCGAGAGCTTCTCGAGGATTATCACGCGAATTTCGACATGAGCGCCGGAGAGCTGGACCTTGCCAAAGAAGGCGGACACTCCTGCCGCCGGGTAGTGCACGCCAGAGGTGACGCGACCGGCTTCGAGGTTGAGGAGGCGCTTGGAAAAGCCCTCGCGCGCGATGAGAAAGTGTCAGTGATGGAGCACGCTTTCGTGGCCGACCTTTTGCTTGACGATGGCGTGTGCCGTGGTGCCTTGATCGTTGACGCTCGCCGCAATGCCACTGTTGTGGCGTGGGCGAACGCCACGGTGCTGGCCTTAGGGGGGACGGGAGAGGTATTTCTCGTCACGACAAATCCCCCGGTCTGCACAGGGGATGGAGTGGCGATGGCGTTCAGGGCGGGCGCCACAGTCGCGGACGTGGAGTTCGTCCAGTTTCACCCTACCGCGCTGCACACGCCAGAGAAGCCCAAGTTCCTGATAAGCGAGGCGGTGCGGGGAGAAGGCGCGTGGCTGGTGGATGACGAGGGAAACAGGATAATGGATGGCATCCATCCCATGGCCGAGCTGGCGCCGCGCGATATTGTCGTAGCACGAATGGTAGATGTCATGAAGGATCAACAGCGAAACCATCTGTTCCTCGACGTGCGACACCTCGACCCGGACGTGATTCACTCGAGGTTCCCCACTATCTACGAGCATTGCATGCAGGTGGGCATAGACATGACGCGCCATAGAATCCCGATCTCGCCTGCGGCTCACTACACGAGCGGCGGCGTGGTTACGGATTTGTGGGGCCGGACGGATATCCCCGGCCTCTACGCGTGCGGGGAGACCGCCTGCACGGGCGTGCACGGGGCCAACCGCCTCGCCTCGAACTCCCTGCTCGAAGGCCTGGTTTTCGCGAGGAGGATAGCGCTGTCGCTGAAGGGATTGCCTCAGGCGAAGCTTCGAAAGCCGCGTATCCTCTCTACGCGAAAAGCGAACAGCCCGCCCTCTCGCGCGGATTTGTTGCGCGACAACCTTCGTGAGGTCATGCTCGATTCGGTCGGCATGGTTCGCTGCGAGCGTGGGCTGCGCGAGGCGCGTGAGTTCCTCCACGCAAACGCGCGCGTGCTGGACGCCGAGTTCACGGACGTGCCGGGCATGGAGCTTCAAAATATATTGACCGTGGCCTGCCTCATAACAACGGCGGCGCAGATGCGCCTCGAAAGCAGAGGCTGTCATCGCAGGCGCGACTATCCGGTTTCAGATGAGTGGAACTGGCGTAAGCACATTGACATGAAACTGGTCGAGGGAAACATCGAGGCCACGCTCCGGCCGCAACGCTCAAAGGTTCCCGCGGAACTGAAAATACCGATTGTCGGAAAGGTGTAACCGGATGGATATAGGAGAAACCGCGATTGGGATAATAAGGCTGGCGCTCGCCGAGGATCTGGGCGTTGACGGTGACATTACTACCGTGGCGGCGTGTTCTCCGGACGCGCGGGGCAAGGCCGTGATAGTAAGCCGTGAGCCGTGTGTCATCGCCGGTGGCCCTATCGCCGCGAAAGTCTTTGAGCTGGCCGGCGACGGAGCGTCGTACCGGGCGCTCGTGGCGGACGGCGACGCCGTTTCCCCCGACGAGATAATCGCGCGGGTCGAGGGGCCGCTTTCGGCGATACTGGCGGGTGAGCGCACGGCGTTGAACTTCCTTTGCCACCTGTGTGGCATCGCCACGTTGACGGCGAGGCTTGTCGATATCGCGAAACCGCATGGCGTGAAGATAATGGACACCCGCAAGACCAATCCGGGCATGCGCCCGCTGGAGAAGTACGCCGTGGCCATGGGTGGAGGGATCAACCACCGGCAGGGGCTTTTCGATGGCGTGATCATCAAGGACAATCACATCGCCGCGGCCGGCGGGATCGAGATCGCTGTCCGACGGGTTAGAAACGCTTACGGCGACTCCTTCCCGATCGAGGTCGAGGCAACCACTCTTGACGAGGTGCGAGAAGCTATCCGCGCGGGCGCGGACATCGTCATGTTTGATAACATGCCACCGGAGATGATCAGAGAGGCGCTTGCCCTCATTAGCGGCAAGGCGCGCACGGAGGTGTCCGGGGGCGTGACGGGAGAGAACTTGAGTTCGTACGTGGATATTGGCGTTGACGCGATATCTCTCGGGTTCATAACGCACTCGGCCCCCGCATCCAACCTGTCACTCGAAATAGAATAGCAAAATGCATAATGGGGTCAAACCATATTATGCGTTTTAGGTACGACAGCAAGACGTTCAGGTAAAAATGCATAATGGGGTCAAACCATATTATGCGTTT
>PHEX01000012.1 GCA_002843005.1 Candidatus Anoxymicrobium japonicum
CGCGCCCGCGTCTATGGTGATGTTTGCCGTGGCGTGAGTGGCGTCGGTTACTGTTGTTGAGTTGACGATGATGTCCGCGCCGAAAGAAGCGGTCGAGCCCGCCCCGAACGCCGTGTCGGTTCCCACGATGTCCGCGTTCATGGTCTGGCCCTGCGCGCCGGAGGTGGGAGATACGGAGGCGATAATTGGATTGTCGAACCTGGCGAAATAGTTACGGTTTGCTCCTCCAACGGTGGTAAACCATCCCCCGGAGTAAACTCTGCTACCCGACAGCACGAGTGATGCGACTCCCTGGTTCCCGTTCGGGTTCCAGGAAGTGGCGAGTCCAGTAGTCGTGCTCAATGCCGCGAAGCGGTTCCTCGTCCCCGTTCCGATGGTCGCGAAATCTCCGCCCGCATACACGGTACTGCCAGATAACGCGAGTGCGAAGACTGTGTTGTCCGCGTTCGGATCCCAGGTAGTGGCGCTTCCGGTAGTCGTATCCAATTCCGCTATGTGATTTCTGACCGCCCCGTCGATGCTATGGAAATACCCGCCTGCGTAAATAGTAGTTCCAGTGCCCGACATCAGAAGGACACGGACTACGTCATTCGCGCCCGGGTTCCAGGTGGTGGGAGCGCCCGTGGCCGTGTTCACCGCGGCGATATGGTTCCTCGTCTGCCCGCCGACTTTACTAAAGTTGCCCCCTATGTATAGCGTGTTCGCGTCGCCTGACAACGCGAGGGCGCCGACGTCCCACCACAATGCGCCGCTGGTTATATTCGGGCTCCAGCCGGTGGCCAGACCGCTGCCGGAGTCAATGGCCGCGAGGTGGGTCCTTGCCTGCCCGCCGATGTTTGAGAAATATCCGCCCACGTACACGATGCCGCCCGATGCCAGGAGGGAGGTGACCGTGTCGTCCGAGTTCGGGTTCCAGCCGAGAATAGCGCCGGTAGTCGTGTCAAACGCCGCTATGTGATTCCTCACCTGCCCGCCGATGTTATGGAACTCTCCGCCCGCGTACACGGTAGTGCCCGACACCAGTAGGGTACAGACTTTGCCGTCCGCGCCCGGGTTCCAGCCGGTAAGGGCGCCGGTGGTCGCGTCCAGCGCGGCGATGCGGTTTCTCCCCTGCATCGCGCCGCCCTGGGGACCTACCGTGGTAAACTCCCCGCCTATGTAAATAGTAGTAGGAGTGGCCGCTACCGCGAGCACCGTTCCATTTGTCACACAGGTATTTTGATCAGGGGTACTTTTCGGGATCGCGAGCGCGACAGGCGTGCCCGTGAAAAGTCCGGGCGCTAAGCCCGCGAGCAGGAGAACGAGCGCTATTGTGGTGACTACCCTTGTAAAGACGTTTGACCTGCGATTGCCACATCCAGCTTCCATTGCTCCTCCATTGATATATATAGGGGTCAGGCGCCGTCTACCTTTCCGTCTACCTTGACCGCTTGATTCCGTTGCATTTTACCTCTTTAACTATAACGTTGCAGACCCACATTCGGGTACTGATTGAAGGAAACTTGCAACGGCTAATGCTGTGTGGTCAGAGTAAGCCAGGGAGGCGGAGCAGCCTGGCCGTGCCGGTTTTGACCAGCAAGCCGGCGTCTTTCATGGCGTCCTCGAGGCTCATCGGGCCCGGAACTACACAGAACGCGGGAATCGCGCTTTCTTTCTCGTCCACCTCCACTCTTCCAGCCACGACCACCACGGGCACGCCCGCTTCCCTGGCGATTGCGGCTACATACGCGGGCGCCTTGCCGCGGGCGGTCTGGCTGTCATAGCTTCCCTCTCCGGTGAGAACGAGGTCGGCGCCCGCCACCTTCGCGGGCAGCCCCACCGCCTCCGCGACTGCCTGCGCGCCGCTTACGATAGAAGCGCCGCAGAAAGCCACGAGCCCCCCGCCCAGCCCGCCCGCGGCGCCGGCGCCGGGAAGGTCGAGGACGTTCACCCCTCTCTCCCCGATAATGCGGCCGAGGTTGTTCAGCCCGCGATCGAGCGAGGCAACCTGCTCAGGCGTCGCTCCTTTTTGAGGACCGAAGACGCGCGCGGCCCCGCGCGGCCCCGTAAGCGGACTATCGACATCAGACGCCACAAAGAAACGCGTCCGCGCCACTCTCGGGTCGCGACCGGACGCGTCGATTTTGTTGACGGTCTCGAGCGCGGCGCCTCCCGGTGGGACCTCCCGGCCTTTCGCGTCGAGGAACCGGTAGCCAAGCGCCGCCGCCATCCCTGTGCCGCCATCGACGGTGGCGCTTCCGCCCGCGCCGACGATCACTTGAGCGCATCCGGCGTCGAGCGCTTCTAAGATGAGTTCTCCTGTGCCAAACGTTGTCGCAACCATAGGATCGCGTTCTTCCGGGAGGACAAGAGAAAGGCCCGAGGCCTGCGCCATCTCGATGACAGCCGTGGGTTTAGCAGCGCTCCCGAGCTCGTGGAAATCTTCCCCCGCCTCGCCCGAGCGCGTAAAGTCGCCTGACGGGACGTACGCCCAACGAGCGACAACCTCCTGCCCCGGCAGGGGGCCTCTGACCTTCGCTTCCCGCAGTTCCGCCCCCGCGACCGACGCGATAACCTCCACGGTTCCTTCGCCGCCGTCAGCCATCGGGCATATATCCACCTCGGCCTCAGGGACAGCGATCAACACCCCTTGCGCCATTGCCCGCGCGGCTTCGGACGCGCTCAAGCTGCCTTTGAATTTATCCGGCGCAATCACGACACGCATTTTCGGCGCACCTGTGCTGTGCGACGAGCAAATCATCCGTACGTTTCCAGGAGGGCGTCCAGGATTCGCTCGCTGGCCTTCCCGTCTCCATAAGGGGATGGCAAACCCGAGAGCCTCTCGATTATCTCATTGAAGTCGCGGTCCAAACGCGCCACCTCGGCAATGATGCGCTCCTGGTCGTTGCCAACAATCTCACCAAAACTTCCGATAATCTCGGGCCTCTCCGTGGAATCCCGCGCCACTATTACCGGCCTCTTATACACGGTGCACTCCTCCTGAATGCCGCCCGAATCGCTTATTATCATGCGGCTGTTTCGCGAGAGCTCGAGAAAATCCCAGTACGACAATGGTTCCACCACTTTCAGGTTCTCGATCGCCTCCAGCCGGCGGAGCAGCTCGAACTCAACGACGCGCTCCATGGCATGCGGGTGTATCGTGTACAACATCGGCAACTCGATCCTTTCCCACGCCGATATGAGGGCGCTGAGCCTCTTCTCATCGTCCACATTTTCTTTTCGGTGGATGGTAATAAGGACGTAGCCATCCGGTTCGAGTCCGAGTTCCGCGAGAACGCCATATCGCCGGCTGGATATCTCGAGGTTTTCGCAGATGACCTCTACGATAGTGTTGCCGACCTCCATGACAGAACCGTCACTGATCCCTTCGTTTGCGAGATTTTGAACCGAGACCGCGTTGACCGCGAACCTCAGGTCGCAGATCCGGTCGGTTTCCTTCCTGTTTATCTCCTCGATCATTTCCGGGTCAAAGCACCTCAACCCAGCCTCCACATGCGCGCATGGAATACCGGCATTGCGGGCCGCTATCGCTCCGGCAAGAACAGAGTTGGTGTCTCCCTGGACGACAACCACGTCCGGCCTGTTTTTACTTTTAGAGAAAAGGGGCTCGAGATCGCGCGTAATCTTCCGGATCTGTTCGAGCCTCTCCGTTGAGCCGACCTCTATGTTTTCACTGATCCGCGGCAGGTCGAGATCCTCTAAGAATCGCGCGGAAAGGTTGTACGAGTAATGCTGGCCGGTGTGTATGGTCTCGAGTTCCACGTGGTGAGCGCGCTCAGCAAGCTTTATCAGTACCGAGAGTTTTATGATCTCCGGCCGGGTTCCGAAAACTATCCCTATCTTCACGCTCGCCCTCGATTATCCTTGACACTTGCGCCACAAAAATGATTTCACAGGAATTTCCGTGTGATTCTTGTTATAATAAACGTTGCACAGCAGTATGCACAGGCAGGCACAGCAGTTTGTATAGCAGTTTGCCGGGTTCGGTCGAAGAGTGAAGAGGCAGGAACTGCGAAAGTCCACTCGAACTTCCTTCAAAGAAAGTGGAGCGCTACACCAGGCACAACTATGGATAAAAAACTACACATCCTCATGCTCGAGGCCAACGCCGCCGACGCGGCCGCAATCGAGAAAGAGCTTCAAAAGGCAGGAATCTCATTTGAGGCCAGGCGCGCCGAGAGCGAAGAGCAGTTTGAGCGGGGCCTCGAGCAGTTTGAGCCCGATCTGATACTTTCCGACTACTGGCTACCTTCCTTCGACGGCATCTCCGCGCTGAGCATGGCCCGCCAGAGGTGCGGACACGTGCCCTTCATCTTCGTGTCAAGCGCCCTCGGCGAGGAACTCGCGATCGACGCGATGAAGAGCGGCGCCACGGATTATATCCTCAAATCAAACCTTTCGAAGCTTGCCCTCGCGGCGCGCACGGCCGTCCGCGAGTCGGAGGAGCGCCTGGAGCGTGAGTGGATAGAGAAGAATCTGCGCGAGAGCGAGAGGCGATTCAAGTCAATATTCGACGCCGTGGCCATGGGAGTCGTCATTATTGACCCGGAGACACACAAGATCATTGACGCCAACCCCGCCGCGATTGAGTTGATCGGTTCTCCGCCAGAGAGCGTGATCGGCCAGACGTGCCAGACTTTCATTTGTCCTGCGCTAAAAGGGAAGTGCCCTATCACCGACCTTGGCCAGGAGCTCGACCGTGCCGAGCGTGTCTTGCTCACCGCGAGCGGCGAACGCCTTCCTATCCTCAAGACCGCTGTCCATTTCTTGCTCAACGGCCGGGATCTTCTGATCGAGAGCTTCGAGGACATCAGCGCGATCAAGCAGATAGAGAAAGCCCTGCGCGAGAGCGAGGACAACTGCCGCGCCCTCTTCGATGTTCCTATTGGCGAGATCATGATGGTCGACGTGAAATGTAATCTTCTCGCGATCAATGAGAACGCCGCAAAGAACCTCGGGCTTTCCGCGATGAACCTCGAGGGCAAGAACTTCCTTGAATATGTCCCGCCCGAGCTCGCAAAAGCGCAAAGGCGGAAAGTCGATGAAGTCATCAACACCGGCAAGTCACTGCGGTTCGAGGATAGACGCGAAGGATACTGTTTTGACAACAGCTTCTTCCCGCTGTTCGACGAGAAAAACGAGGTATCCAGGATCGTCATCTTTTCCCGGGACATTTCCGAGCAGAAGCTCATAGAGGTCGCGCAGAAGAAAGATCGTGAATTCATCTCCAGGGTTCTGGATGCCGTAGGCGCTGTCGTAATCGTGCTCGAGCGCAAGGGGCACATGGTTCTCTTCAATCACACGGCCGAGAAAATGCTGGGATTCTCTTCCGCCGAGGTGCTGGGCAAGCGACCGTGGGACATCCTGTCCGGCGCTACTGGCGTCAGGCGCATGCGCGCAGTCTTCAAGAAACTCGAATTCGGCGAGCCGGTCGAGCCCCACAAAACAATCTGGCGCACAAAAGGCGGGGACGACCGCAACGTCTTCGTGTCTTATACGACCCAGCTCAGCGCGGATGACGGAGTCGAATACATCATCGTCACGGCTAACGACATGACCGAACTGCAGAGGGCCCAGGTCGCCTTCAAAGAGGCCGAGGAACGATACAGAACCGTATTCGATTCCACCGGAACCGCGATGTGCATAGTGGATCCCGATGCCACCATCATTTTTCTCAACGGCGAGTTCGAGCGCATCTCGGGTTATTCCAACGCGGATATCACGGGGAAAATGAAGTTCGTCGAGTTTCTCGAGGGTGCGCAGGCGAAAGAGTTCCTTGACCGATGCGCCGATAGCGGCCGCCGGCCGCGCGCGCGGGGCAGGGCTTTGGACGTGATCCCGGTTCACTTCGAGTGCTCATTCAAGACGAAGGGCGGCGGCGTTCTCAGAATGCTCGCCAACATGGGCCGACTCCCCGGGGCGGGGGTGGGAACAAGCGCGATTTCGTTGATCGACATCACTCGCGAGAAAATCTACGAGGAGGATCTCAAGGAAAGAGCCGAGCGGTTGCGCGATTTCCTGGCCGTTGCCTCGCATGAACTGCGGCACCCCATCACCATCGTCAAGGGCTACGCGAACACTCTCACCAGGTACCTGAATTTCCTATCGCCAGCCCTTGTGCAGGAGATTCTTGATGACATAGACCTCTCGACAGATCGGCTTACCCGCTACGTCGAGCAACTGCTCGACGTCTCACGCGTCGAGTGGGGTTACTTCTCGATCAACCGCGAGCCGGTGGACTCCGAACTGCTTTTGAAAATGGCGTGCGACGATATGCGCGTGATGGGAATTGACAACAAACTCGTGACGCGCGTCGACACGAACGTCGGGCTTCTTGATGTCGATGCGGAGAGGCTGGTTCAGCTCATCCGCATCCTGGTCGACAACGCGATCAAGTTCTCGCCCGATGGCGCCCCTGTCGAGATCGAGATGGAGAAAAAAGGCGAGGAAGTTCAAGTCAGCGTGTTAGACCGGGGTTGCGGCATTCCTGACAGTTCTCAGGAGAAGGTGTTCGATCGTTTCTACCAGGTGGTGGACACCTCGCATCACAGCAAGCAGGGGATGGGACTCGGGCTGTATGTCGCGAGTCAGATAGTCGAGGCGCACGGCGGCAGGATATGGGTGGAACCCCGCGACGGCGGTGGTTCCGTATTCAGGTTCGCAATCAAATGAGCGGGAAACGGACGATGGACTCATCGAGCGGCTTGAGGGCACCGATTGTCGTGGACGCGCCGGATATCGCCCTTCAGCGCGCGACGGCGGAACTTGCCAGGCGCGAAACACATTTCCGCTCGTTGATCGAGAAGTCATCCGACATCATCACTGTTATGCGATCCGACGGCGCCATAATTTACGAGAGCTCGTCGGTCGAGCGCTTCCTCGGCTACACGGCCGAGGAGATGTTGGGCAAGAACGCGCTGGAATTTCTTCATCCCGACGATCTCCCCCGCGCCCTTCGGCTGATAGAGAGCGTGCTCGACAACCCGGGAAGCATGGTCGTCTTTGACTACAAATTCAGGCACAAGGAAGGCCCCTGGCGATACTTCGAGAGCGTTTGCAGGAACATGCTGTCCGACCCCGCGGTGGCGGGCATAGTGATCAACTCCCGTGACATCACAAGACGAAAGCTCACTGAGATGGAACTCGGGCGACACCGTGAGCATCTCGAGCAACTCGTCCAGGAACGCACCGCGGAGCTCGCGAGCGCGAACCTCCGGCTCACCGAAGAAATCGTGGAGAGGAAACGCGCCGAGACGGAGCTCAAGGAGAGGGCTGAGCAGCTTTCCAACTTCCTGGCTATCGCGGGCCATGAGTTGCGCCATCCCATAAGCGTGGTCAAAGGCTACGCGACCATGCTTCATAACCGCACGGATCGGATAGAGCCGGGCATGCTTGCCGAGATACTCGACGCGCTCGATATCTCGGCTGACCGACTGACCGATTACGTGAAGGAACTGGTGAAGGCTTCGCTGGTTGAACAGGGGAAGCTCTCGTTCGAAAAGAGAGACATAGAACTTGCGCCGCTGATTGATGAAGCGATTCGTGATCTCAAGGCTATCGGATGTGGCAACGATGTCTCGGTGAAGGTGGCCCGGGGCGCCGGCCGGACACACGCGGATCCCTCGAAGTTAAAGCAACTCATCGACACGCTTTTAAACAACGCGATCAAGTTCTCGCCAGATGGCTCGCCTGTCCATATTGAGGCGCGCAAGGACGGCGATGTTACCGCGGTGTCCGTGATGGATCGTGGTATCGGCGTCCCCGGGGATATGCGTGATGCGATCTTTGACCGCTTTTTCCAGGTTGAGGACGTTCGACACCACTCCAGCGCCGGACTCGGCCTGGGACTCTACCTGGCCCGCGCGATAGTAACCGCGCACAACGGAACAATCAAATGCGAAGCCCGCCCGGGCGGCGGCTCGATCTTCACGTTTACCATCACGCCCGATTAGCCGCAAAACGCAAAAAGGGGTCAGTCCCCCATGGCGCGCGGACGCGCCACCTAAGTGCCCCATTCCATAAATACTCGCAAGCGAACGCCGTTGCATCCACACCCGCTGCGTTCCACTCCTTCCGAGTACGACAAGCGTACGCGTCAGTTGCGCGCCTTGCGAGAGCGGCGCACCGACGCTCTCGGTACGTTACCGTATTTATGGAAAGGGGCACTAAGATGAAAATGTCTCAGGGTAGCACAGACATTCCTGTCTGTGACGCGTCACACCCCCACCTTAATCCTCCCGCCGTCTTTAGGGGGAGGAGATCAGAAAGGGCTATTTTCATCGCTGGCGCCTTTTTGCATTGAGGCCCGTTGCGAAAGAAATATTGTTATAGTATGTTCATGTTCGTTATTTTGCCGATGACCAATTTCTAAAAACATATAAAAGGTTGTCTGTTGCCAGAGGTAAGCCCGGATTTCATAGAAACTCTCAGCAAGGTGGAAGAAGCGGGAAACTCCTGTTGCTGCTACCAGTGCAACGCCTGTGTGGCGGAGTGCCCGGCGGCGCGGTACTGCGAGGGTTTCAACCCCCGTGAGATAGTGCTCGCCTCTCTTCTCGGTGTCGCCGATTACCTTACCGATAAAGACTCCATCATCTGGCAGTGCGCGACATGCTATATGTGCTATGAGCGCTGTCCCCAGGGAACCCATCCTGTCGAGGTCATAGGCGCCCTCAAAAATATCGCGTTCGCTCTTGGCGCCGCGCCCGACGACATCGCGGCGTTGCGCGAGACGGTAATAGAAAACGGAACGCTTGTCGTTTTATCTAAGGCGATCGAGAAACGGCGAGCGGAGCTGGGGCTTCCCGCGGTCAGGGCCGCCGCCGGGCCCGCGGCCGCGGAAATAAGAAAGCTGTTGGAGTAATCAATGGCTAAAGCCGACGTCACAGAGTACACGCTGTTTTTAGGATGCATGATCCCGTTGCGGCACCCGCAAATCGAGGCCGCCGCGAGAAAGGCCCTGTCCAACGTCGGCGTTAAAGTCATCGACGTTGATGGCTTCTCCTGTTGCCCGGAGCCGTGGAACGTGAAAGGCGCCAGCCTCGAGGAGTGGCTGGCTGTCGCCATGCGCAACCTCGCGATCGGCGAGAAGACCGGGCGCGACATGCTCGTCCTGTGCAACGGTTGTTACGCGACCCTGACAGAGGCGGCGCGTATCGCGCGCGACGGAAGCGACGCGAAGGAGGCGGCCGCGAAAAAGCTCTCGGCGCTCAATCTTTCATACAAAGGAAAAAGCAGGGCGCGTCACGTCGCGTCCGTCCTTTTTGATATTGGCCCTTCGACGGTGGCGTCCTCCGTAAAGAAACCTCTGGCAGGCATGAAGGTCGCCGTCCACTACGGCTGTCACCTCCTGAGGCCCGCCGACGTCACCGGCTTCGACGACCCCTTCAAGCCCTCAAAGCTCGAAGCGCTGGTGGAAGCCCTTGGCGCCCAGACCGTGCGCTACTCCGGCTACACAAACTGTTGCGGCAGGGCGACCCGCGATAGTGACGCGTCGCTCAGAATGGCAAACGACAAGATCGAATCGATGAAAGGCGCCGGGGCCGAGTGCGTGGTCACGGTTTGCCCTGCGTGCTTCGAGCAGTTTGATCTCGGGCAAATCGAAATCAAGCGCCTGCTCGGCCGTGAGCACAATCTCCCTGTGTTTCATTATCTCCAGTTGCTCGCGCTCGCCCAGGGCGAGGACGCCTCCTCGCTCGGGTTGAAAAGACATCACGTGAATGTCGAACCGGCGCTTTCCAGAATCAAGACATAACAAGGACTGACACATTGACGGAGATGACGGAGATCAGATGGCACGGCCGGGGTGGCCAGGGCGCGGTAGCGTCCGCTGAGATGCTCGCGCTCGCGGCGATAGAAGAGGGCAAGGCCGCGCAGGCTTTTCCTTCGTTCGGCCCCGAGAGGCGTGGCGCGCCGGTCATGGCTTTCACCAGAATATCTGACGACTACATCTGGCTGCGCACGGGCGTCACCGAGCCGGATGTGGTAGTTGTCCTGGATCCCAGCATCATGGGCGTGGTGGACGTGACTTCCGGCTTGAAAGCGGGCGGCGTCATCGTCACGAACACCTCCTCCACCGCGGCGCGTCTCACTGAAAAACACAACCTCAAGCACAAGCTATACGTCATCGACGCCAATAAGGTGGCCATCGAGGAGATCGGCCGTCCTATAACAAACACCGCCATGATGGGCGCACTCGTCAAAGCCACAAACCTTATCGAACTCGCGTCTGTCGAGAAGCAGATAGAGCAAAAATTCCCCGCTATCGCCGAGAAAAACATCAAGGCGCTCAAGCGGGCATACGCTGAAACCGAGTCGCAAGGAGACGGGCGTGGCTGATAAGCCGACCTGGAAAGAGTACCCTGTGGCGGCTACTATTCACGAGCCAGGCAGTTCCACGCGGCAGAACACCGGCGACTGGCGCTCCGAGCGCCCTGTGCGCGCGCCTGAGAAGTGCAACAAGTGCGGCACCTGCTGGATATATTGCCCGGACGCCGCGCTCTTCATGGACGAGGAGGGGTTCTTTGAGATCGATCTCTATCACTGCAAGGGGTGCGGCATCTGCGCTCGCGAATGCCCTCACAAGGCGATATCCATGATCCAGGAGGGCGAGTAATGGGCAAGCGCACCGGGATCGAGGTCTCCCTCGCCATCAGTGAATCGGTCAAGCTCGCGAGGGTTGACGCTATCGCGGCCTATCCCATAACCCCGCAGACGCACATCGTCGAAGAGCTCGCGCAGATGGTCGCGGACGGCGACCTGGACGCCGAGTTCATCATGGTCGAGTCCGAGCACTCCGCGCTCTCCGCCTGCTGCGGAATCGCGGCCGTCGGCGCGCGCGCCTACACCGCGACTTCCAGCCAGGGACTCGCTCTCATGCATGAGATCCTTTTCATAGCGTCGGGGTTGCGCCTGCCAATTGCTATGACTGTCGCAAACCGCGCGCTTTCCGCGCCGCTGTCTATCTGGGGCGACCATAGCGACATCATGGCCGAGCGCGACTGCGGGTGGGTACAGTTGTTCGCGGAAACTGGCCAGGAGGCTTTTGATCTCACGATCTGCTCGTTCAAAATCGCCGAGGACGCGCGTGTCCTCCTTCCAATCGTAGTAAATATAGACGGATTTACACTCTCACACGTGATCGAACCGCTCGAGATAGAGAGCCAGGAGGACGTGGACGCGTTCCTCCCCGCGTTCGAGCCCTCGGACATCCTCGACCCCGCGAGTCCTGTATCGATAGGACCTGTCGGATTCCCTGAGCTTTACACTGAGATCAGAAAGCAGCATGACTCCGCCCTCCGCGGGGCGTACGACGTCACGCTCGAAGTCTTCAACCAGTTCGAGAAACAGTTCGGGCGCGCTTATGCGCCTGTCGAAGAGTACCGGTCTTCAGACGCGGAGATACTGATCAACATCGCGGGGTCTACCGCCGGCACGGCGCGGATGGCTGTCGACAAAATGCGCGACGAAGGCAAGAAAGTCGGCGTGATCCGGCCCCGACTCTGGAGGCCTTACCCGCTTTCCGACATGCGCGACGCCGTAAAGGGCGCGAAGGCCGTGGCCGTTGTGGACAGGGCGTTGTCACCCGGCGGCGGTCCAGGCGGTCCAATTGCCAGCGAGTTGCGCGCGTGTCTCTACCCGCTTGCCGAAAAGCCGGCGGTAATCAGTTTCATAGCGGGCCTGGGCGGTCGCGACATAACCGTCGAGGATTTTTGCGCAATCGTCGAGGAGACAGAAATGTCGCTCGAGAGCGGCCGCGTCGATGAGTACAAGATGATCGGGGTGAGAGAGTAGATGGCACAGGACGGCAACGTCAATTTCATCCCCCGATTGCTTCCGCCGCGCGAGCTGTTCGCCGAAGGACACCGCGCGTGTCAGGGGTGTGGCGAGGCCCTCGCGCTCAGGCAGATAATGAAGGTCGCCGGGCCCAACACCATCGTGTGCAGCGCGACGGGATGCATGGAGATCATTACAAGCCCGTATCCCGAGAGCGCCTGGCGGGTTCCCTGGATTCATGTGGCGTTCGAGAACGCGGCCGCTGTCGCATCAGGGGTTGAAGCGGGCATCAAGATCCTCAAGAAGAAAGGCCGTTACGCTGACGGAAAAGTCAACGTGCTGGCTATCGGCGGCGATGGCGGCACGGCCGACATCGGTCTGCAGGCTCTGTCAGGCGCCCTCGAGCGTGGACATGACTTTACATACATCTGCACCGACAACGAAGCGTACATGAATACAGGCATCCAGCGCTCATCGGCGACGCCGTGGGGCGCGAGCACGACGACCAGCCCGAAGGGCAAGGAATCGATAGGGCAGATTACGCAGAAAAAGAATCTGCCGATGATAGTCGCGGCGCACGACATCCCCTACCTCGCGACGGCATGCCCCTCCTACCCGCTCGATCTCATGGACAAGACGCGCAAGGCGCTCGCGACCGAGGGCCCGACTTATTTGCACGTGCTCTCTCCATGCCCTACCGGATGGAGGCACGCGATTGACATGGCCGTGGAGATGGGACGTCTGGCCGTACAGACAGGAGTCTTTCCACTCTACGAGATAGAGAACGGCCGCCTCAAGATGAACATGCTGATGGAAAAACGCGCGCCCGTCATCGATTATCTGAAACCACAAGGACGCTTCCGCCACCTGAAGGCGGATCAGGTAGAAAAGATACAACAGGGAGTCGACAAGTACTACGCGTCGCTGACATATCGCGCCAGGTGCGACCATAACGCATAAAGGCATAAAGGGGTCAAACCATATTATGCGTTTTTGGAGTTTTTGCGTTTTTGGAAAGGAGATTGCGGTAGATGGCTGATAGTGGTTCCGTCCTCGTTATCGGGGGAGGAATAGGAGGAATACAAGCGGCGCTCGACCTCGCCGAGTCAGGCTACCGCGCCTGCCTGCTCGAGAGCGGCCCCGCCATCGGCGGCGTCATGGCGATGCTCGATAAGACGTTCCCGACAAACGATTGCTCGATGTGCATACTCTCCCCAAAGCTCGTGGAAGCGGGCCAGCACCCGAACATCGACATTATCTCCTGCGCGGATCTCGACAAGATCGAGGGCAAGCCCGGGGAGTTCAAGGTTACCTACACGCAAAAAGCGCGCTACGTCAACGCGGAATTGTGCACGGGATGCGGCGCCTGTAGCGAGGCGTGCGTTCTCGCCGGCCGCATCGCTGACGAGTTCAACGCGGGATTGTCAAAACGCGGCGCGTGTTTCGTGCCGTTCGCGCAAGCGGTTCCGCGGATCGCGCTGATAGATCCACAGAAGTGCCTTCGGTTCACGAAGGGCAAGTGCAAGAGCCCGTGCGTCGAGGCGTGCGCGGCGGGCGCCATCGATTTCGACATGAAGGAAGAGAGCGTGACGCTGGACGTGGGCGCGGTGATCGTGGCGTCAGGCGCGGCGCCGCGCGCGATAGGAGACCTCCGCTCGTACCACCCGGAGCACCCGAACGTGGTCTCGTCTGTCGAGATCGAGCGGATCATGTGCGCGAGCGGCCCCTCGGGGGGTCGCGTGGTGAAGCCGTCCGACGGCGAGCCCGCGAAGAAAATCGCGTTCGTCCAGTGCGCCGGCTCACGCGATGAGAAATACAACCCGTACTGCTCGAGCGTCTGCTGCACCTACGCCGTCAAGGAAGCGACCGTCATCAAGGAGCACGACCCCGGCATCGACTGCCACATTTTTCATATAGATATGCGCACCTTTGGCAAAGGTTTCGAGCAGTTCCGCGCGCGGGCCGAAAACGAGTACGGGGTCAGGTTCACCCGCTTCAAGATACCGGCCGTCGAAGTGGCCGGGCCAAACGCGCTCGTTATTCGTTATCAGGACAACGGCGGCGCATGGCAAAAAGAAGAGTTCGACATGGTCGTGCTCTCGGTAGGACTGAATCCCGAACCGGTCGAAGCGCTTCGCGCGGCGGGCGTCGATTTTGACAGACACGGCTTTATCGCCTCGAAGCAAACCGCCCCGATAAACAGTTCAGCCGCGGGCATTTTCGCGTGCGGATCGTCGGCCGGCCCGAAAGACATCCCCGAGACCGTCGCGCAGGCGTCGGGCGCCGCCGCGAAGGCTGGCGCGCTGCTGGCAACCTCGCGCGGCGCCGGGGTCTCCCGCAAGGAGTACCCGAGAGAGATCGAGCTCAACGGGAGCGAGCCCCGCGTCGGTGTTTTCGTCTGCTCATGCGGGAAGAACATCGGTGGAGTGGTGGATGTCGCGGCCACGACCGAGTACGCCGGAGGGCTTCCCGGCGTCGTGTACGCGGAGAGCAACATGTATACGTGCTCGGGGGAGTCCTGTGACAGAATCAAGGCCGCCATCGCCGACCACAACCTCAACCGCGTGGTCGTTGCGGCGTGCACTCCACGAACGCACGAGCCCCTCTTCCGCGAGACCATCCGCGAAGCGGGTCTGAACCGCTACCTCTTCGACCTCGCCAACATCCGCGACCAGTGCTCGTGGGTTCACTCGGGCGAACCTGAGAAAGCTACCGTGAAAGCAAAGGATCTCGTCCGCATGTCTGTGGCGCGCGCGAGGCTGCTCGAGCCCCTTTCGCAGACGCCGGTCAAGGTCACGCCCGCCGCTCTGGTCATCGGAGGCGGCCCGGCGGGCATGGCAGCCGCGCTGGAGCTGGGGGGCGCCGGATATAGAACCTATCTCGTCGAGGCGCGCGACAAAGTCGGTGGAGCGACGAACGACCTTCCAAGGAATGCGAAGATCGAGAAGATCGATAATATCCTGGCCGATTTTGACGCCATGGCGTTCGAACTCGAGAAGAATGAGAACATCGAAACGCTGACCGGCGCGAAGCTGGTTGGTTTCTCGGGATACATAGGAAATTTCAGCGCGATAGTTGAGAGCGGCGGGCAACGCCGCGCGCTCGAGGTCGGCGCGGTCATCGTGGCGACCGGCGCGGGTGAGCATACCCCGACGTCTTATCTCTATGGAAAGAGCGGCCGTGTGATGCTTCAATCCGAGTACCAGAAGAGCATCACCGGAGGAATCAAGCCGAAGTCAGTCGTGATGATCCAATGCGTTGAGTCCCGCGAACCCGAGCGTCCGTACTGCAGCCGCGTTTGCTGCACAAACGCGCTCAACAACGCGCTCATCACAAAATTCGCGAACCCCGAGACCGAGGTCTATATTCTCTACCGCGACATCATGGCTTACGGCCTGGCGGAAGTGAACCTCTACAGGCTGGCGCGCGAGATGGGCGTCAAGTTCATCCGATTCGATGTGGACGCGAAGCCCGGGGTGAGCGAGTCGAAGGACGGCCTGATTGTGAAGGTCAAGACGCCCGACCTCCCTGTCGAGGTCGATATCCCGGCCGACCTGCTGGTGCTCTCCGCCCCGGTCGTCGCCGAGGAATCAAACCGCGAGCTTGGCGAGATGATGAAGGCGCCAACCGACGAGAACGGTTTCTTCCTCGAGGCACACGTCAAGTTGCGCCCCGTTGACTTCGCCACCGCTGGCATCTTCGTCGCGGGAATGTGTCACTATCCGAAGCTCCTGGACGAAGCGATAAGCCAGGGGGCGGCCGCGGCCGGGCGCGCGGCGACGATCCTCTCCAAAGAGTTTGTGATGGGCGAAGGCGCGGTCGCGTTAGTCGAGCCTCGCTTCTGTCGCGGATGCGGCGAGTGCGAGGAGGCTTGCGAATTCAGCGCGGTCACGGTCAAAGAGACGAAAGATGGCAGGCTCGTCGCTGAGGTCAACGAGGCGCTCTGTGTCGGTTGCGGCACGTGCGCGGTCGCCTGCTGGAGCAACGCGATAACGATGAGAAATTTCACCGACCAACAGATAGAAGCAATGATCGAAGCCATGCGGCCAGAAACGCCGGCTGCAAAGAAAAAACAAAAGGTCTAAGTTGATGGCAGAGCCTCAAATCATAGCGTTCACCTGCAACTGGTGCGCATACGCCGGCGCGGATTACGCTGGCGTGTCCCGCATTCAGTACCCGGTAAATGTCCGATTGGTGCGTGTAATGTGCTCCGGCCGCGTCGAGCCATCGTTCATCTTAAAGGCTTTCGAGGAAGGCGCGGACGGCGTGCTGGTCGGAGGTTGCCACGAGGCCGACTGTCACTACATCAACGGCAACCTCAAGGCGCGTGACCGAATTCAGGACACGAAGCGACTGCTCTCGTTGCTGGGCCTTAGCGCGGACAGGCTTCGCGTTAAGTGGGTGAACGCCAATGAGGGTGAGGCGTTTGCGTCCGAGATACGCGACTTCACATGCGCGCTTGAGAAACTCGGGCCCAACCCTCTCGCAAAGAGCAAAGAACAAGTGAAAGTTTCACCCCCTGACTTCAACGAAATAATGTCTCGGACCGACGCGTCACTGTGCATCGAGTGCGGCAAGTGCACGGCTTCGTGTTCTGTCTCGCGCCAGGACCCGGAGTTCAGTCCGCGAGCAATCGTCGAGCAATCGTTGGAGAACATGGAAACCGAACTGGAGACAAGCCGGCAACTCTGGGATTGCCTGACCTGCCACACGTGCGAGGAACGTTGCCCACATGGCGTGCGTTTTTCCGAGTTCATCCGCGATTCGCGGGTCAGGGCGCGCGATCTTGGTCTCGACGGCTGCCCGACGCAGTCCGGGCAGATGTACTCATGGATGCGCATGATGACAGTTGACAACTTGCCTCAGCAACGCCTCTCCTGGGCCGAGGGTTTTAAGACAAAAAAGAAGGCGACAGGGAAAAACGACACCTTGTTTTTTGTCGGCTGTCTTCCGCACTTCGACATAAGCCACAAACATGTCTCGGCAAACTCTCTCGACATCGCGCGCGACTCTCTCGCGATTCTAAACGCCATCGGCATCACGCCCGTCCTTCTGTCAGACGAGCGTTGCTGCGGGCACGACCTCCTGTTTTCCGGAGACCCTGCCCGGTTCGAGGCGCTCGCGAAAAAGAACGCCGCGCTCATCAAGGCGTCGGAAGCCCGACGCGTCGTTGTCTCGTGTCCCGAGGGCTACCAGACGCTCGCGCAAGAGTACCCGCGCGTTCTCAAAGGTTGGGATGTTGAGGTAACGCATATCTCAGAGCTGCTGGCCGAGCGTATCGACGCGGGCAAGCTCGAGTTCTCAAACGAGGTCGCGACGACGGTCACCTACCAGGATCCTTGCAGGCTCGGGCGCTACATGGGGGTCTACTCCGCGCCGAGGAAAGTCTTAGAAGCGATTCCCGGCGTCGAGCTTGTCGAGATGGAGCACAGCGGCGCGGACGCCATCTGCTGCGGTGTCAGCTCGTGGGTCTCGTGCGGCGCGACCGCTAAGAACATCCAGATAGCGCGGCTCGCGGAAGCGAAGGCCACCGGCGCCGACGTCCTGGTGACCGCCTGCCCCAAGTGCCAAATTCATTTCCGGTGCGCTCTTTCGGGCAAGGTTCCAGGCGACCGCGACGCGGTAGACATCCCTGTCGAGGACATCACCTCGCTCGTAGCAAAAGCGCTGGGAGTCGCCTCGCCCTCTGAAGCTGTCGTCAAGGTCAAGAAGCAGGAGTAACAGCTAATGTCCGAATCAGTACTCGTCATCGGCGGAGGCGTTTGCGGGATACAGACCGCGCTCGACCTGGCCGACAAAGGCATGCACGTTTATATGGTCGAGAAAAAGCCGTCCATCGGTGGCCGCATGGCGCTCTTAGACAAAGTGTTTCCGACCAATGACTGTTCAATCTGCATTCTCGCGCCAAAGATGATCACCTGCTTCAATCACCCGAACGTTGACGCGCTCACCTGCTCGGAGGTCGAGGGACTCACGGGCAAAGTCGGGAAGTTCAAGGCTCGTGTCCGCAAGCGGGCGCGTTACGTCGACGAGAACAAGTGCACCGGTTGCGGCGCTTGCGCCGAGGCGTGCGTGCTTGCCGAAAAGATCCCTGACGAGTGGAACCAGAATCTCTCGATGCGTGGCGCCGCTTACATACCGTTCATGCAGGCGGTCCCCCGCGTGGCTATCATCGATCCCGAGAGTTGCCTCTTTCTTGCCAGGGGCAAATGCAAGAGCAAGTGCGTCGAGGCGTGCCAGCGCGGCGCAATCGACCTCAAGCAGGAAGACGAGGTCGTAACGCTCGACGTCGGCGCGGTTGTCGTGGCGACAGGTCTTACTATGTACGATCCATCGCCGGTTACCGAATACGGGTACGGCAGGTTTAAAAACGTCATCCACTCGATGGAGTACGAGCGTCTCATCAACGCGAGCGGGCCGACGGGTGGACACATTTTGAGGCGCTCCGACGGTGAGCGACCAAAGCGCATCGCGTACGTTCAGTGCGTTGGCGCGCGTGACGCGCGAAGCGGGCACCCGTACTGTTGCAGCGTGTGCTGCATGTACGCGACAAAAGATTCGATGCTTGCCTACATGCACCACGACGATACTGATAGCACTATTTTCTACACCGATCTCAGAGCATTTGGCAGAGGTTTCGACGAATATATAAAGAGAGGCACGGACGAGTACGGCATCACGTACAAAAGGGCGCGGCCCGGAGAGATAACAGAGGACTCCGAAACGAAAAACTTGAATGTCTGGTACGATGATACGGAGAGTGGTGGCGTAAAGAGTATGGAGGTGGATATGGTTGTCCTCTCTACAGCTTTCGTTCCCCCTCCGGGGATTCACAAACTGGGAGAAGCTCTGGGCGTAGAAATGGATGCTTTCGGTTTCTTCAAAACACCGGATGACCTTCTCGCTCCAATGGATACGATTGTTCCTGGCATTTACATCGCCGGCGCATGCACACGGCCTATGGATGTCACCGACGCGGTGACTCAGGGAAGCGGAGCGGCAGACAAGGCAGCGCAGGCAATCAAAGAGTCCGCCGTTAAGTGCCCCGTCCCATAAATACGGTATAGTATCGGGAGCGTCGATGCGGCGTTCGCTTGCAAGTATTTACGGGACGGGGTACTAAAAGACCACGGCAAAAGCCGGGGTCCAGAGACAAGGAGGTAGGAGATGGCAGCAGCGAAGAAGAAGGCAGCCCCGAAGAAGGCGGCGGCGAAGAAGAAAGCGCCCGCGAAGAAGGCAGCAGCGAAGAAGAAGGCGCCCGCGAAGAAGGCCCCGGCGAAGAAGAAGGCGCCCGCGAAGAAGGCAGCAGCGAAGAAGAAGGCGCCCGCGAAGAAGGCCCCGGCGAAGAAGAAGACCGTAGCCAAAAAGAAGTAACAACAGAAACGTAAGGAATGGCCTTGGCTGACAAGGAAGTGGTGTCTTCCTCTAACGACAAACCTCGTATAGGAGTTTTCATCTGCCACTGCGGCAGCAACATCGCGGGTTTCCTCGATGTCGCGGAGGTAACTGATTACGCCGCGACACTACCTAACGTGGTTTTCGCTACCAGGAATCTTTACACGTGCGCCGAGGACGGCATCAGCGCTATCAAGCAAGCCATCAAAGAGCACAACCTCAACCGCGTCGTGGTGGCGTCATGCACACCGCGAACACACGAGCCCCTTTTCCGCGACGCCTGCGAAGAGGCCGGGCTAAACAAATACCTGTTCGAGTTCGCGAACATTCGCGATCAGTGCTCCTGGGTGCATATGCATGAGTGGGATGCCGCAACAGCCAAGGCCAGGGATCTCGTGCGCATGAGCGTCGCGAGGGCTTCCCTGCTCGAACCCCTTCAAGAGATATCAGTCGACATCTACCCCGCGTCCTGCGTGATAGGCGCGGGCATAGCCGGCATGACGGCCGCCCTGTCGATTGCCGCTCAAGGCTACGAAGTTTACCTGATCGAGAAAGAGGCTGAGGTCGGTGGTGTGTTGCGCGGCCTCAACCGGTTGGCCCCGACGAACGCGGATCCCGCCACGGTTCTCTCGAGACATCAACAGATGATCGAGTCGGCGGAAAATATCCATCTCTACACGGGCGCGGCGCTGAAATCGATCAACGGATACCTGGGCAACTTCGACGTGACCGTCGCTCATGGGGACAGGAGCGAGAGTTTCAAGGTCGGCACGATCGTCGTCGCCACCGGGGCACAGGAGATGAAGCCCGAGGGCCTCTACGGTTACGGCGAGCTCCCAAACGTCGTCACTGAAAGCCAGCTCGAACGTCTGCTCAAAGAGGATCACTTGAGCGATATCAAGGACGCCGTTATCATCGGGTGCGTCGGCGGCAGGGGGGAGCGCGTCTCTTACTGTGGCCGCGTCTGTTGCGTGGTCGGCATCAAGAACGCTATTGCCCTCAAGGAAAAGTTCCCGGAAGCGAATGTGAGCGTCCTGCACAACGATATCCAGGTATACGGAGTCATCCAGGAGGAGTTATACACGAAAGCGCGCGCGGCGGGTATCCGCTTCAGGAAGTACAGCCCCGAGCGCAGGCCCGGCGTCTCATCGGACGCTGGCCGGCTCAAGGTCACGACTTACCTCGAGCTGATGCAGCGCGAAATTGAGATACCCGCTGATGTAGTCGTTCTCTCCTCGCCGCTCGAGCAGACACAGGACGGACTTGACCTCGCGAAATTGCTACGCGTACCTGTGGGGCAGGACAAGTTTTTCTTCGAGGCTCATGTCAAGTTGCGCCCCGTTGATTTCGCCACTGATGGCATCTACGTTTGCGGCACGGCGCAGGGCCCGAAGGACATCGCGGAAAGCGTCGCGCAGGCGCACGCCGCCGCTTCGCACGCTGTCAACCCCATGCGCAAAGAAACGGTTTCTACCGAGGCCATAATCTCCAGCGTCGAGGCGGACAACTGCGTCGGCTGCGGCTTCTGCGCGTGGGTCTGCCCGTTTGGCGCGGTTGAGATGGTTTCAGACGAATCGGGTCGCTGGGTCTCGAACCTCAACGCGGCGCTCTGCAAAGGTTGTGGGGCGTGCGCCGCGGGATGCCCGACTCTGGCTATCAGCACACAGCACTTCACGGAAGACCAGACGCTCGCCCAGATAACAGCGGCGTTTCCGAAAATCTCTCAGCCGGGGCCTGATTTCCAGCCGCAGGTGCTCGCGTTCACCTGCAACTGGTGTTCGTACGCTGGCGCCGACCTCGCGGGGGTCAGCCGGTTTCAGTACCCGACGAACGTCCGCGTTATCAGGCTCATGTGCTCCGCCCGCATCGACCCGCTTTACGTGCTGGAGGCTTTCCGGCACAACGCGGATGTCGTGCTGATGTCCGGTTGCCACATCGGCGATTGCCACTACATCAGCGCGAACCTCATGACAGAAGCGCGCTTCTTCGCCCTCAAAGAGTACCTGGCCGATCTCGGCATGGATCCTGACCGCCTCCAGCTCGAATGGATATCCGCTTCCGAAGGTGAAAAATGGGCCGCGGCTATTCGGAACATAGTCGAAATCGCCAAAAGACTCGGCCCTCTCGACAAAAACGTCCTCCGCTACAAAGAATCCGACCGCGTATCAGCATAGGGGTCAGGCACCGTCTACCTTTCCGTCTACCTCTGCCCAACCAGGGGTCAGGCACCGTCTACCTTTCCGTCTACCTCTGCCCGGCTCTTTCTGGGTTTAATGATGTGGCCGGCTGTCGCCTTCGCGATTCCACAATGTTCCGCAATCTCCCTCAAATCATACCCGTGAAGAAAATGTGCGTCTTTAATGAGTTTGTCGCGGCCTTCGCTTGTGTTCTATCAGCAATACAAGCAAGAATCAACCCCGAGCGGTAGACGGAAAGGTAGACGGTGCCTGACCCCTGTTCTATTATTACAGGCATGTCACTGGTAGTTCAGAAGTTCGGCGGGACGTCCGTCGGCGATGTCGAAAAAATAAAGAAGGTGGCTGGCAGAGTCGCCGAGAGCAGGAAGCGCGTCGACCACGTCGTAGTCGTTGTCAGCGCGCTTGGCGATACCACCGACAGGCTGGTCGACCTCGCGGCGCGGATCTCCGGAACTCCTCCCGAGCGCGAGATGGATATGCTCCTCTCCACGGGCGAACAGATTTCCATGGCGCTTCTTGCGATGGCGCTGAACGAGCTGGGCCAGGACGCCATCAGCATGACCGGCCAGCAGGTCGAGCTGCTCACCGACACCGGCCACACCAGAGCGAAGATCAGGCGCGTGGGGGTCGAACGGGTAATCCGGGAACTTCGCAAGGGACGCGTCGTGGTGGTTGCCGGTTTTCAGGGCGTGACCGGCGAGGGAGAGATCACCACCCTTGGCAGGGGCGGCTCGGATACGACCGCGGTGGCGCTTGCCGCGGCGCTGCACGCCGACTGCTGCGAGATATACACTGATGTCGACGGCGTCTTCACCGCCGATCCGCGCGTCGTGCCTGAAGCGCGCAAGCTCGAAGCGATCTCATACATGGAGATGCTCGAGATGGCGGCAACCGGCGCCCGGGTGCTTCAATCTCGCTCGGTTGAGTACGCCAGAAACTATAACGTTCCGTTGCACGTTCGGTCGAGCTTCCACGATGGCGTTGGGACATGGGTCAAAAGCGAGGATGATATCATGGAAAAAGCGATTGTAAGCGCCGTGACTCACGACTTTGGCGAGGCCAAGGTCACCGTGTCGGGCGTGCCGGACCGTCCGGGCGTGGCCGCCCGTCTCTTCGGCGCTCTTGCCGGGGCGGACGTCAACGTGGACATGATTATTCAGAATGTGAGCGAGCGCTCCCGGACCAATATCTCGTTCACGGTCAGCAAGGACGATCTCGAGAAGGCTCGCGAGGTCACCGACGACATCGCGAAGTCGGTTGACGCCGGAGACGTCACCTGCGACGCGGACATCGCGAAAATCAGTCTCATCGGCGCGGGCATGCGAACCAACATGGGTATCGCGGCCGGCATGTTCCAGACGCTCGCGGACAACGACATCAACATCGGAATGATATCGACGTCCCCGATCAAGATATCTTGCGTCGTGAGAAGCGCTGACGGAAAGAAAGCCGTGCGTGCCCTGCACGACCACTTCAACCTGCGGGAGAAAAAATGAAAGAGCCACGCGTGGCCATCGCCGGCGCGACCGGCATGGTAGGCCGGGAGTTCATGAAAATACTCGAGCAGCGCGACTTTCCTGTCGCGAGTCTTCGCCTGCTCGCTTCGGAACGTTCGCGGGGAAAGTCGCTCGAGTTTCGCGGCGAGATTCTGCCCGTAGAAGTCCTCGATGAGAACTCGTTTGACGGAATAGACATAGCGCTGTTTTCCGCGGGCGGCGATATCTCGCGCGCTTTCGCGCGCTCGGCGGCTGGCGCGGGCGCTGTTGTCATCGACAACTCGAGCGCGTGGCGGATGGATCCCGACGTCCCGCTTGTCGTGCCCGAGGTCAACCCGGATGATGCCCTCAAGCACAACGGCATCATCGCGAACCCGAACTGCTCCACCATTCAGATGGTCGTGGCGCTCGATCCTCTTCACAGGAAGTACGGGTTAAAGAGAGTTGTCGTCACCACTTTTCAGGCTGTCTCCGGGACAGGAAAGAACGCGGTCGAAGAACTGAAGAGCCAGATTACGGCCATCGAAGCCGGCGACCCGGTGACCGCCCGGGTTTATCCTCACCAGATAGCGTATAACTGCCTGCCCCACATAGATGTCTTCCTCGACAACGCTTACACAAAAGAAGAGGTCAAGATGGTCGATGAAACCAGAAAGATAATGGGCGTGCCCGGCCTTCTGATAACCGCGACCTGTGTAAGAGTGCCGGTATTCGTGGGGCACAGTGAATCCGTCAATTGCCAGTTCGAAAATCCGGTCGAGGTCGTGGACGCTCGCGCGATCCTGAAGCGCTCGCAAGGTGTCGAGGTCGTGGACGATCCGGCGGAAAGTCTTTACCCGCTTGCCACCGGGTGCGCCGGTAAAGACCCATCGTACGTCGGCCGTATCCGACGGGACTTCTCCGCTCCCAACGCGTTGAACCTCTGGATCGTCAGTGACAACCTTCGCAAGGGAGCGGCGCTCAACACAGTTCAGATCGCGGAACTCATGCTTGATTGACGGCCCCGCGGCGGTCACGCGCTCACAGTAAACGAGGGAGCCCTTTCTTATGGAGATGCCGTATCCGCCCGGCGACAATCCCTCGCGGTGCGCCCTGCACCGTTTAGCCCCGGTCGTGGCGCGCTGTATGGGTTGCGGCCGCTTTCTCTGTTCACGGTGCCGCATCGTCCACGCCGGCAAGAACTACTGCGCGTCCTGTCTCTACCGTCCGGGCGCCGTGGCGCCGGCGCAATTCCACGCCCGTCCCGCTCAATATTGCCCACCACCTCCGCGGGCGTTGGGAGTTTACGCCTCATGCGGGAGTACTCCGCCTCTCGTCGGCTACCGGCCAAAGAGAGAGGTTGTCTTTGAAAACGCTCCGTGGAGCGCCGGGGAAGCGCTTGCGATCTTCGGCATCGCGCTCGTTCCGACGGCGGTCCTGTCACTCCTTGTGAAACAGATACTGTTTGGCGCTTTCTCTAAGACCACCGCCACTTTCCTGCTCATCTTCCTGGCAAGCGCGATGCTCTACGTTTTCCTTCTCGCTGGCACTTTCTACTCCGTGAAGATAAGACACGGCAGCACGCTGAACGCGCTCGGCATCAGGACGCGGGGGCTTGGCAGGGGGTTGCTCCTGGGAATCGTGGTGGGACTCCCGCTCTTAGCCGCCGCGATTTTCATGGCGCTTATAGCAGAGAATCTCTTCGGGCCCGTGGATACCGATATCGTGTCGAAGTCTGTAAACAAGATATCAAGCGGCGGCGTTGGCATCGGGCTCGTGGCGCTTCTGGCTATCACACTCATCGTGCTGGCCCCGATTTGCGAGGAGATCTTTTTTCGCGGCTATCTTTACCCGGCCCTGCGGAACAAGATGGACAAACAGCCAGCGATGATTTTAAACGGGCTCATTTTCGCCGCGGCCCACTTCGAGCCTGTTGGTTTCCTACCGCGCTTTCTCCTGGGCTGGGGGCTCTGCTATGTCTACGAACGGAACAGAACCATTGGCGCGCCTGTAGCCGGACACGCTCTGTACAACGGACTCATCCTGCTAATCGCTGTTTTTTTCCGAATATGATTCGTATTCTGGTGTCCGATTGATTGACGGCGCGCCTCTGAAAGAAATATATTTACTCAAACGGGGCGCGAGGTGAAAAAGAGAAGTGAGGCAAGGTGAAATCGAACAAAAAAGTCGTCGTGGGGGCAAAGGCTGCTCTGATCATCATGTTTCTTGCGGTGGTCTCCGCGGGCTGCGGGGGCGGTACTGTCAAGGTTGAAGTAACCCGCGTCGGCCCACGCTCCATCGAAGAATCGGTTACAGTAGCGGGGAGCTTGCAAGCGGCGAGTCCCACACAGGTCATTCCACAGGTTTCCGGCCCGGTGGCGCAAGTCTTCGTGCAGGATGGCCAGGAAGTAGTCGCGGGCCAGCCACTGCTCCAGCTCGACACATCCACCCTCGAGCAGCAACTGCTCTCGGCTAAGGCGGGCCTGGAATCAACCAGATCCCTTGCGGGGATGTTTGCTGGCCTCTCGTCCTCTGTCGCCGGCATGGGCTCTGCCGTCAACTCGGCTCTGTCGAGTGTCGACGCCGGCATCGCAAGCCTTTACAACATAGAAAAAATGGTCGTTCCCGCTCTGCCGGAGGATCAGCGGCTCATAGCGCTGCAAGCAATTGAGGCTTCCTATCAATCTTATCAGGCGCGGGCATCTGGCAGGACACCAGTTTCCACTGGCGGTGGGGGGTCGATGAGCACCGGCGCGCAGGAGGCGTCGTCCAATAAAGCTATAGAGAACGCGAAGAAGAACCTGCAAGCGGCTACGATCGTCGCGCCGGCGTCCGGCGTCATCGTCTCAACGCAGGGAGGCGGAGGGTCAATCGACAGCTTGATGAGCACTCTCATGAGCAGCTTCAGCAACATGATGCCATCAGGTCTGAACCTCTCGTCCCTCTCCAGCATGTCCGGAGGGCTCGGGAATATCGGGATGCCATCTTCAGGCGCCATCGTTCCAGGCTCTTACGTCATGCCAGGCACGCCGATCTACACCATTGTTGACCTCAAGAGCATGTGCATGATCGCCAAGGTCGACGAGGCGGACATCGCTAAGATCGCAGGAAATCAGGGGTCAACCGTGAATCTCGAGGCTTACCCCGGCAAGAAGTTCACCGGCGCCGTGATCAAGGTCGCCGATACCGCCACAAAAAACGAAGCCGGCGCGACCGCGTTCGATGTCACAATCGGGTTAGCCACCGCGGACATCAACCTGAAAATCGGCATGACAGGAACCGCCAACGTCATCGTCGCCACCAAGCAATCCGCGCTTGTGATCCCGATCGAGTCTATCGTCGAAAAAAAGGGCAGGAAGTACGTCTTTAAGGTCAAGGACGGGAAAGCCCGTCTATCTGAGATAAAGACGGGCATCGTTTCAGAGAACAGCGTCGAGGCAACCAACGGCGTAGAAATCGGCGACAAAGTCGTGGTCAAAGGCGTCGAGAAGTTAAAGGACGGCCAGAGAGTTAGCATCAGTTCGAAATGATTAACTGCCTGTGTGCCCTTCGCCATCCCTGCTCAACATCAATTAGTTTTCCTCTTATGAATAGGTGACGCTGAACACCGGGATTAGAACCAGTCGGTCGTTCTCGCGTAAGGCTGGAATAACATCGCGTAGAGATCCATCGCATAGCGGTCGGTCATGCCGGCCAGGTAGTCGCAGATAACCCGCTCCAGCGGCTCGAATCCGAGGTCTTCCCGGAGCGCGCGTGGCAGCAGCGAAGGATTTTCGATAAAAGTTTCATGGATTCCCGCCAGCATGCGCCCTCCTTTGTAGGTCATCCTGCTCACGATAGGGTTAGTGTAAACCTCGTTGAGCATAGAGTGCGCTATTCGTTCGACCTGCTCTCGCGCGTCGTCCGAGAAAGATACGACAGGCTTGCTGTAACATCGTACGTCAAGGGCGCTTTGCACGCCCGATGAGGAGATGTTGCGCCGCGTCCCGTTGACAACATCGACGATCAGGTGGTTGATGAGGTTGCTGATCGCCCGCATCCGGCCGATATCGGTCTC
Source organism: Candidatus Anoxymicrobium japonicum (assembly GCA_002843005.1). Taxonomy (NCBI): domain Bacteria; kingdom Bacillati; phylum Actinomycetota; class Candidatus Geothermincolia; order Candidatus Geothermincolales; family Candidatus Anoxymicrobiaceae; genus Candidatus Anoxymicrobium; species Candidatus Anoxymicrobium japonicum. Next base: position 26,898 of record PHEX01000012.1, read on the forward strand.
TGAAGAGCCGAGGTCCCAGGAAGGGCCGGAGACCGATTGCTCCATTACCGCGACAAGCTCGGCTGTCAGCGGGATTTCGCGCGCTTTTTGCTCGAGCCACTCGGGGCGTGCAAGCTTGATGCGAAGGGCGTCGTCGAGGTCGTGGGTGCAGAAAGCGATTACGTCGGCGGCGTTGACCGCCTGGCATTCGGCGGACGGTTGTTCGTATATGTCGAACTCGTCTAAAAGCGGGGGATTGTCAAACACGGTATGGTGCCGTGCCAGGCCCTCGCGGGTTTCCCAGCACAGGTTGAGGCCGCGGAATTGAGGATAGGCGCGCTCGAGGCTGTCAACGACGCGCAGGCCATGAATATTGTGTTCGAAGCCGCCTGAATCGCGCAGCAGTTTGTTCAGCGCGTGCTCGCCGCCGTGCCCGAACGGCGGGTGGCCGATGTCGTGCACAAGGGCGATAGCCTCAGCCAGCATCTCGTTCAGGCCGAGCATGGACGCGATCGATCGAGCAATCTGCATTACCTCGATAGTGTGGGTCATCCGCGTTCGGTAGAGGTCGCCTTCGTGGGTGACGAAAACCTGTGTCTTGTGTTGAAGCTTTCGAAACGAACCGCTGTAGAGGATGCGATCGCGGTCGAGCTGGAAGCGCTCTCTGTTGGGACACGACGGGTCATCGAACGCGCGGCGCCTCTCGACTTTCGAGGGCAACTCATCCTCACGCGCGGCGAGCGAGTCAGACATTGGACGGGACCTCCTTTACAGTGCGCGTGCGCGGACGGTTTCTGTCTAAAAAGAGATTCTAGCACGCCCGTATGACACGCCAAACGCAACACATGAGGTCAGGCCCCCGGTGTTGCGTTTTGGTATCATTTGATTACCACGAAGGCCTCGAGCGACATCCATCGACTTTAAAAAAAGACCTGACCCCAAAAGTTAAGCCCAGGCGTATAATTATTTGGATGTTCGCGGACGGGGAGATTCAGGTGACCGATGACGGGATAGCAAGAAAAAGCAAGGATGAAGTCTCGGCATCTATCGTCGAAGTGCTCCAGCACCTTTTTACCGCGACGAAGTCGGTGCACATGTATCCGCCGGAGAGTCCCTCCGCCATGAGCATGGTAGAAACAGCTTATCAGGTCGTGCTTGACATGATACCTACCGACGGTTCATTCGACCTCAGCTTTATCGAGAACAAATTCCTGGTAAACGGCGAGATGCTTGATGAAGCGCTCCAGAAAAAGGGCATCCTCCAGAAATTCCACGAGCTCCTGAAAGCCCGAAAGTTGAGCAGCGTCACTTTCTGGTCCGGATTGACAATGGAGGAGCTAAGAAAGTTCCTGGTCGTGCTTGGCGCCAAAGTTCCCATGGTAGAAACCGAGGACCAGGTGGCGCTGTACAAGGAACTCGAGGAAGAGGGCATCAAACATATCGAGGTGGACGAGCAAATCTACGTCGCCATATCAAAGCGAGAAAAGGTCGTGGACGCGCGCGCCGCCGTTGAACGGGAGGAAGATACTGCCCTGAAGTTGCTAAAGGACGAGGTCTTCACCCGCTTTCTTGCTGGAGAAGTGTCTCTGACAGACCTGGATCCGGCAACTACCAAGGAAATCATGTCTGATCCTGACAGGATGATATCTATGTTGCAGGGAGTGATATCCGCGAAAGGTTGGGATACCGAGCTTAAAACACTCCCATTCAGAATAGACGAGACCAGGGGGATACTGGAGAGAGTGTCAGCGCTCATCGAGCAGGTAGATGACCCTCTTGTGCGAAGCAAACTGGGCAGGGAAGTCAGCAAAATAACACAAGAGATGGAAACCCCGCAGTTGACCGAGATACTGCTCACATCGGCCGGACGCGCCGGCGCGAAACCGTCATTCATGCCGAAAGTCGTCCTTCCTCTTCTGAGCGACGTGAAATTATCCGCGGTAGTGGAATCCGCGGTAGATGAGCACAAGCGGCTTAGCGAACAGGAAACGGGCAATGAGTGGCCCAGCAAGCGCATGATGGCACTGGAGTCGATTCTCAACGACGCGTTGGCCTCCGCGGGAGGTGAGATGGCGCAGCGGCTCGCGGATAGATTGCGCAAGACCGGAGTCGATGAAGCTTTGACCGAGAAGGCGGCTTCTAAATCAGGCGTTGAGCTGGCGAAGTTGCTCATAGCGGGTGGTGAGGTAGAGCTATGCGACCGTGCCAGCGGGCCAACCCTGGCGGCTGCGGCGACATACCTGTTCGAGAATGAAAAGGACGATACAGGGTCGCTTGTAATAGAAAAGATCGCGGAGAAGTTCATGAAACTGTCGTCCGATTCCCGTTCCGTGGCCGCCCGGCAGCTTTGGGGGTTGTTTAAGGCACTGAAAGATCTGGGAAAGGAGGCGTTCGCCGCGGATCTCATGAATACCGTCTCTGAGACGCTGGAGGAGGAGAAAGCTGTTGTCTCGACGTTTGCGGATCTCACAAAGACAATGGAGAAAGTCACGGCTGGAGGAGAGGCCACTGTCGCCGCGGGTGTGCTCGAGTCGCTCAACCTGGGATCAAAGATGCCGGTTTCCATAGAGGCGATAGAAAAACTTATGACCGCTGATGCCGGGAAGGTCGTGCGGGCAATTTTTCAGTCGGGAGACAAGTTGGCTGAGGAGGCGATATCCAAGGTGCTCCTCGGGATGGAGGATCAGGCCGTCCCGGCGCTCATAGAAACGGCCCTTGGCGCGACCAACGAGGAGATGCTTGATTCTGTCGCTGAATCGCTTATGCGGATGAAAAGTGACCCGATACCGCTCATCGCCGCCAGGTTCCAACTGGTGGAGATCGAGCCATTTCAACTGATCAACTTGATAAAGCTTGTGGCGACGCTGGGGGATGAGGACTCGGCATCTGTTTTTACTCCCTTGCTTGCAAGCGAGGACGTGGAAATACGGGGCGAAGTCATTCGGGCACTGGGCAGGCTTGGAGGGAAGCAGGCATTGCATATGATGCTATCCGAGAGCGTCGAAACAGACGTAATCCTCAAGACGGCCGCGGTCAGGGAACTCGGCAAGTTTCACGATTATCTTGCGGTAAAGCGCCTCATAGAGATAGTGACCCACAAAGAAAAAGGCGAACTCCCGGAGGATGAACTGGTCATGATTGCCGCATGCAGATCCATCGGCGACCTTCGCGTTCACCAGGCAGTCCCGATACTTATGGATATTGCTAAGAGCAGAAAGTCGCACGAAGCGTATTCCGAGAAGTTAAGAGCGGTAGCTACTGCCATTCTGGGCATGGTGGGCGGAAATGACGCACACAAGGAGCTTCGTGAACTGCTAAAGGACCCCAGCTTGCTTATCCGGTCAACCGCGAGGAAAGCGTTGAGCGGGTAACTGAACGATCCCGGGGTAAATCCCTAGATTTCGCTTCGACCGTCGAGGGCGCGGCCCAGCGTGACTTCATCCGCGTATTCGAGGTCGCCACCTACGGGAAGGCCGCGTGCGATCCGCGTGACCCGCACGCCGAGAGGTCTCACCAGTTGCGCCAGATAGAGCGCTGTCGCCTCGCCTTCCGCGTTCGGATTGGTCGCGGTAATCAACTCCGTGACCTTGCCCTCTCGTAACCGTCCGATGAGCTCCCGGATCCGCAACTCCTCAGGCCCCACGCCATCGATGGGTGATATCGCGCCACCCAGCACATGATACTTTCCTTTGAACCGCCCGCTTTTCTCGATCGCTATCACATCGCGAGGCTCCTCGACCGCGCAAATGATCGATTCGTCCCGCCGCCCGTCAGAGCATATTGAGCAAAGCTCTCCCTCCGCGATATTGAAGCAGGTGGAACAGAACCTGATTTTGTCCTTGGCCTCGACGATCGCCCTTGCGATCTCCACGGCTTCCGTCCTTGGAATAGACAGGAGAAAAAACGCTATCCTCTGAGCCGACTTAGGCCCAATGCCCGGCAGGACACACAACTTCTCTATGAGATTCTCGAGGGGCGCCGCGAAATATGCCATGCTTTGATGCTCTCTTGACGTTCTCTACAGACCCGGTATCCCAAGCCCCTCCAGGCCGCCCGTCAGCCCCTCCATGCGCCTGGAAGCAAGCTCTTTTGAGCTCTCAACCGCGCCATTAACCGCTACCAGGACAAGATCCTCGAGCATGCTAACGTCGTTTGGATCCAGAACCTGCGGGTCGATCGTGATGCTCTGAATATTCTGATTCCCGTCCGCCACAACCTTGACCACGCCGCCGCCCGCCACATACTCGACGGTCTCCTTGCCCAGGGTCTCCTGTGCCTCGGCTATCTGTTGCTGAACTTGCTGGAACTGCTTCAGCATGTCCCCGGGGCCGGCCTTCTGTGCTTTCGACCTGGGATAGTAACTGCCTTTGGACATCTACTTCTTCTCCTCCCCGCTCTCCTTCATAATCTTTCCGTCAAAACGTTCCTTGACAAGCTGTGCCATCTCAACCAGGTTTTTGTTTTCCGTCGGGGCTTCTTTCTGTTTCTCTCCCGGCGCCGCCACGCTTCTCGATGGGGAAGACGGGCTCGAAGCCTCCCCCGTATCCACAACAGCCGACGCGCTCGCGGGCACGCTCTCCAGCCGAACCTTTACCTGCTCGCCGACGAATCGCTCCCACGTC
>PHEX01000013.1 GCA_002843005.1 Candidatus Anoxymicrobium japonicum
CCTCACCCCAACCCTCTCCCCTAAGGGGCGAGGGGGCACGGACTACCCTGAGACATTTTCATCTTAGGTGGTGGCGCGTCCGTGCGCCATGTGGGACTGACCCCAAAGTTAAATTACACGGGGCGAACCTTGCTCGCGTCTATCTTGACGTTCTTCATCTCCTCGATGAAGCGACGCACGACCTCGACAGCAAATGTGTCTATATCCTCGACGCCTATCTCTTCGAGCCCCGCTGTTTGAACGGGAGTATCCTTTGACGTGATATTCAGTCCGAGGTGAATGAGCCCCGAAACAGTGCTCACCGTAGCCACTGAAACGCTCAGCTTTCCCCGCTCGTCCACGTTCGGTGGATAGGCGTAGATGTTGTCGAACTCGCGCTCGACCTCCGCTTCCTCGCAGATTGACTCGCACAGCAGATTCACTACAGTACTGACCAGCATCCTCTCCACCAGTACGATCGTATCGATGCCGGCGCCGAAATACTCCACAATGAACTGCAGCATGTCCGGCGAGGATATTTCAGCCCCCTTGCGCTTGTCCTCCATGTCCACCATGTATTCGGGCGAGACATTGCACGGGCCACGGAAGGAAACAATGCTGTCACCCTGTACATCAAAGGATATGTAAGCCCACAGTGGCGACAACTGTGAGCCGTCATAGGCAATTGCCTTGCCTTTCAAATACTTGCCTTTCAAAATTCACCTCTCGTCAAACTGTGACTCCATGCCCTTCTCGCCGGCCACCATCATATGACGCCCACGAGTCGGGCGACTCCCAGACGGTAATCTCGTCGAGATCCACGGGAACACCGGCATCCGCGAGAAGCTTTGTGATCCACACGAAGAAAACCCGCGCGACGTTCTCGGCGGTCGGGGGCAGAGACGCAAAGGGATCGATCTCATTCAAATACTGGTGATCGCATGGCCCGATAACTTCATCGAGCATCGCCTCAACTCTGTCAAAATCCATGACCATACCTTCATGATCAGTCTCCAGAGACGAGAAAACGGCCTGCACTGACCACGTGTGCCCGTGCAACCTCGCACACTTGCCCGGATGGCCCTCGAGCTTGTGCGCCGCGCTGAACCGCCTCTTCACGCCAATTTTGTACATCAAAGATCCTTGTCTCTCCGCCAGGCCGTCGGAAACATAAAATATAATTATAACATTGGCGGGCTTACGGATTCTCGCCCAGCACCTGGACGAAATTCTCGAGCCGCGCGCGCGCCGTCGCCCCAAGCCCACCGGGGCAGTCGCATTCGATGGTAAGCATCGGCAGAGGTATCTCACGACGAAATATGACGTCCTCCATGTTGCGATGGCAGAAGCTCTGCACGTAGTGAACCACTCCGTCGAGCCGGCGTATCCGCGACTGGTTGTTGATGTCTAAAGCCCTGCCGGCGACGGTGTACGGGTAAGTGTAAGCAAGGTACTGCTCGACGATATCCGCCGGCGGGCAGGCGCCGCCGCTTTCGTCCGGCGCGGCGTCAGGGGGCATCGAGAACTGCCGCTGAACCTCATGGAACACGAACCGCGCGCCAAGAGACCCTGCGAGGTCGAACACCTCGGGCGTGATGGGCGGCGCCCCGATGTATCCAAGCCTGATCTCACGCGCCGCGCTCCGGTTTGTCGTCGCGCGTAGCCGAACCTTTTCGAGGAAAAGGGCGAGCTCGCGATTGAACGCGTCCGGATCGCCGCCAAAGTCGCTCGAACTCACAAGCCAGGCGTGCGCTTCGGCACCCGTAACCAGGCCGTCCCGCCAGCACGCGCGGTCGAGTTCGCGCAGCAACTCGCGGGCGCCAGCGAGCCTGCTCCTCCAATCCTCCGCGGCCTCGATGGTCGTACCCAGCCGGCGGCACATCCTCACGATCTCACGCTCGAGATCCTCGCGCGACGCTGTGTACGGATACGCGAAAGGTATTACCTCTGTACCGCGCCCTTCCAGCGCCTCGAGCAACAGTTCCGTGCCCGAGCAATCTCCCCGGACGACCCCGATTACCCGCTCCTGGCCACCTTGTCGCGCCACCGCGCCGAATATTCCCTTGAGCCACGCGCAACAGCTCATGGGGAAGCCCAGTGAGTGCGCGCAATCAATCAACCCATGGGTGTCACTATCGCTGATAAAGAGGTTATTTAGATCAACAGGCGTCAACCCAGCCGCGAACACGACCTCGACCGGCACTGTCGTAGTCAGCCCAACCGTCCTTCTATGCGCTGATTGAAACTTTTGTGATATACTCATTTGGGCTTTTTTCAAGTAGATTTTGAGCCTGCTGGCATGTAAGATAATAACAAAGCAGACTCTTGAATTCAGCGCTTTGCGGGAAAAAGGGGTTGAATCGTGCGGGTTGTCCGAAAGGCGGGGTCGGGACAGAAAGGGTTCACTGTTATCGAGCTCATGATAACGATGCTTATCATGAGCATCCTGGTAAGTATCGTAGTGATGCCAATGATTATGGCGAAAAACAAAGTGCAACAGGCCGCGTGCAAGGCGAACTTGAGGACGATCGACGCCGCGATTATGAGCTACGAAGCCGACGATCCCACGGGCAATGGCACGTCCCCCGCCAATCTTAACGACCTTGTTCCCGACTATATCAAAAGCACCTTCTCGTGGCAGTGCCCGGGTGGCCCGATGGGCTTGACCTCGACGGACTACCGTGACAACTACGACTCCGCGACCGGGAATGTGTCATGCCCGAGAGCCAGCCATAACCTGTAAGAGCAGCTATGTTACTTGTTGATTATTCTCAAAGAGGGAGAAACAGTTGAAGTACTCGCGTTTTGAGATTATAACGATGACGGTTGGCTTCTGCGCGGTGATCGGGACTATCGTCGCGACACTCTCCAGCTCCAACAAGATCGCGGATATGGTTGGTCAGGCCATGATCATCGTGGTGCTTTTCGGGGGACTCCACTACGGGCGAAAAGGCGTCGCGATAAGTTTCGTGGCGGCTACCGCGTTTTACGCGTTTTTCGCGTTCGGCTGGCGTGGATCTATCGATGCAGGCACCGCGGCGCAGATATTCATCTTCAGGACGATAGTGTTCGGCGTGGTGGGAGTTGCTGCCGGAGAGCTTCACGTCCGGCTCAAGTACCTGTTCACCAAGCTCGAGCACCACGACTATGTCGATAACATCACAAGCCTGTACAACGCGAAATACCTCGCCATGCTCATAGAGAAATACATCAGCGAGTCCGACAGGTACTCCTCGAAATTCTGTCTTGCCAGCTTCACGATCAACGAGAAGATACTCGCGCCGTTCAAGAGAAAAGCGCGCGTGAAGATCATCAGGGACCTTGGCAACTCAGTCATCAGAGGCAGCATACGCGGCAGCGACGAGGCCGCGCGCCCGGAGAAAGCCTCTTTCACGGTTCTGTTCCCCAACACCAACCATGATGGCGCTACCTGCGCGAGCAACCGTGTCGAGAAAAAAATCATGGAGTTTCTGGACCATCACGGGTTCGATACGGACAGTAAAGGAGTTTTAAAAATCGATGTCCTCGAGTACCCCGGGGACAAAGACGCTATCGAACTTCTCGCGGACAGCCTCTTAAAAAAATAGCGGACATAAAAAAACGCATAATGGGGTCAAACCAAATTATGCATTTCTATGCGCGTTCCCATTTATCTGCTGCAAAATGCATAATTTGGTTTGACCCCATTATGCGTTTTTTTCAGTCGTTCCACGACCACGTGAACAGCCGCTGTTCGCGCGTGTAGCCGAACCGCCTGTAAAACGCCGCGATCTCTTCGTTATCGGGTCGGACGCAAACTTCGAACTCACAGCAATCTCTCCGGCGCGCCGATGCGAGCACATCCTTTATTAGCCTGCCGCCAATGCCGCGCCTCCGGCGCTCCTCCTCGACCACCAGCGCCATCAGGCGCCCGTGTTCGCGAGCGTCAAGGGTGAGAAACCAGTTTGCCACCGCGAGACCTGCGGGCTCAGAGTCTTCGAGCGCAAGAAGAAAAAGCCACCCGTCAGAATCCAGCAATTTAGCCACGATGCGATCCCACTTGTCCCTGTCCGCCTCGAGCTCCAACTCCTGGTGACGCGCAAGATACAGGATCAGAGCGGTGACTATGCCATGATCCTTCACTCCAGCCCTTACAAGTTCAATCATCTTAAAGCCCCCAAGAACATATCAACGACGTCGGACACATCCAGCATGATGATAGAATATTCCGCGATAGAAGCCAACAAAACGCGCGGTCGTTTCTAAAAGGAGTATATGAGTTTCTTGAGTTCTTCCTCTTCCGCGCGCGCGTTACGGAGACCTGGCAAACTGAAAGCCGGTGACATAGCGCTTGTAGCGCTTGTTATCGCCGCGGCGGTTGTTTCTTTGCAGGTATTGTCTCGCGCGAACGCGAGCAAGAAAGGATCACTTGCGGTGATCGCGGTCAACGGCAAAGAGGTCAAGAGGGTCGCGCTCGGAGACGGCATGCGCTCGCGCAAATTCGTGGTGCGCGGCGCGGGCGGCGCCACCGTCGTCGAGGTCAGTGGTGGACGCGCAAGAGTTCTGACAAGCCACTGCCGTGACAAAATCTGCGTAGGCGTCGGATGGATCGATTCCCCCGGCAAAGCCGTTATTTGCCTCCCCAACCGTGTCGTGTTGCGAATCACCGGCTCTCGCGGCGGCAACGGCAAAGTGGACACGGTGACGGAGTAAGCAATGACCGACACCCGCCGCGTCACAAATCTCGCGCTCCTGGTGTCCGTAGGGCTCGTCCTGTCTATTATCGAAAGCGCTCTACCTCCATTGCTTCCATTGCCCGGCGCCAGGATCGGACTCGCGAACATCGCGGGAGTTATCGCGCTGTACCTCTTTGGAGCAAGTATGGCTCTCGAGGTCACGGTGTTACGCGCGCTGATCGGCGGGCTTCTCCGCGGGAGTGTTGTCGGGCTTTTTCTATCTTTTTCCGGCGGTCTGGCAAGCATACTGGTGATGATCGCGCTCTTCGCCTTATTCGAAAAAGCCTTCAGTATCATTGGGGTAAGTGTCGCGGGGGCTGTGACGCACAATGTCATCCAGTTGTTCGCGGCGTACCTGCTGGTGCGCAATACGGCGCTCTTTTATTACATGCCGTACCTGATATTGATCGCGGCGCCAACCGGTCTCTTTGTGGGCTTCGCGGCGCGGCGGGTGACATTTTCTCTCGAGAATCTTCCATTACATTCCAGGTGATCGTCTCATGCGCGATAAAACGGGCGAAGTGAATATTAGTGTCCAGGACCTGTCGTTCAGCTACGAAAACGCCGCAGCGCCGGCGCTCGAGCGGATCAACATGCGCCTGGAATCCGGAAAGATGTGCGCGCTCCTGGGACGCAACGGTTCCGGAAAGTCCACACTCGCGCGGTGCCTGAACGGATTGCTCCTGCCCGGCGGAGGGCGTGTCATCTCGTGCGGAATGGACACCTCTGATTGGGCGAACAGGCTCGAGGTGTCGAGGCGGGTTTCCATGGTCTTTCAAAATCCTGACACCCAAATGGTAGGAGCGACCGTGGAAGAGGAAGTCGCGTTCGGACCCGAGAACATGGGGCTTCCTCCGAACGAAATACGAAAGCGCGTGGATCGGGCGCTGGAGATGGCCGGCATCACCGAGCTCTCCCGGCGAGGGCCGTTGCGCCTCTCGCAAGGGCAAAAACAACTGGTCGCCATCGCCGGCGCGATCGCCATGGAACCCGATTTTCTCGTGAGCGACGAGGCGACGTCGATGCTTGACTGCTCCGCTCGAGCGCGCGTGCTCGAGCTTTTTGAGAAATTGCTGATCAGCGGCATGGGAATAGTTCACGTTACGCATTTTATCGAGGAAGCGACGCTCGCCGACTCGGTGGTCATGCTGGAAGCAGGAAAAATTATCGCACAGGGCACTCCGCGGAGTGTCATTGGCGACCCCGCGCGAGTTCGCGCGTTCGGGCTCGATCCACTTGCTATCACGGTTGTCACCCACGAACTTGAGAAACTCGGACACAAAGCGCCTGAAGGCGCGCTGACGGCAGAGGAGCTTCTGGCATGGCTTTGCGCTTGAGGCTCGAAGACGTATCTTTTTCCTATCCGCTCCCCGCGCGCGACGAAGCGCCGGCGCTGAATAGCGTCAGCCTCACGCTCGAGCCCGGCGACGCGCTCTGCCTCGCTGGCGCAAACGGCTCGGGAAAGTCCACACTCGCTCAGGTGTGCGCGGGCCTGCTTACGCCTTCGGCTGGTTCGTTGTTTTACGGCGGAAAGAGAGTCAAGAGCCACTCCTCTCTCCTCGAATTCAGGCGCGCGTGCGGGCTGCTCTTTCAAAACCCGGAAGACCAGCTGTTCGCCGACACGGTGGAGAAAGACATCGCGTTCGGACCCAGGAACCACGGCCTGCGCGGCGAGGATCTACGATTGAGAATCCGCGAGTCGTGCAGGCTGGTAGATCTGTCACCCGACGAGATCGGCGAGCGGTCTCCATTCTCACTATCCGGGGGTGAGCAACGGAGGGTAGCCCTGGCCGGCGTTCTAGCGCTCGAGCCTGAAGTGCTCGTGCTGGACGAGCCGTTCATCGGGCTCGACTACGAGGGCCGGCAGAGCCTTCAGGCAGCCCTCAAGCGCTACCACGAGGAACGCGAGGCCTCCATCATCGTCGTCACGCACGAGCTATCTCATATGTGGTCTCTCGCGACGAATTTTAGTCTGATGTCCGAAGGGCGAATAACGCGTTCCCGCACCAGGGCGCAACTGCTAAAAGGAGACACGGATCTCGGGGCGCTGGGGATGCGATTGCCACAGTGGGAATCGATTGCCCGCGAACTCATGCGCCACGGCGTCTCTATTGATGACCGTGCCGACCCTCGCTCGCTGGCCGCGGCCATAGCAAAGTACCGGGAGGTCTCCCCGTGATCGGCGGAGAGATACAAATCGGACAGTACCTTTCGACCCCGACCCTCCTGCACAAGGTTGATCCAAGATGCAAACTCGCGGCGACTGCGGCGTGCGCGGTTCTGGTATTCACCTACTCGAGCTGGCGCCTTCTCGCCTTCACTGGAATGCTGGTCGTTGTGCTGGCCCTCTGCGGGCTGCCGCTCTTCCGCATGCTCAAAGCGTTGCGCTCGGTCTGGATCATCGTCTTCGTAACGTTCCTGCTACAGATATTCCTGACCCCCGGCGAAGTGATCTGGCGCCGGGAGTTCTTGAGCATTACCGACATGGGGCTCTCGAACGGCATGCTCTTTTCAGGGCGCGTGCTCGTGCTGGTCGTGCTGCTCTGTGCGTTGACGATGACAACTCCGCCGCTGCGGCTCACCGACGGGCTCGAGTCCGTACTGCGTCCCCTGTCGCTCATGCGCGTGCCTGTCGGCCGGATAACGACGGTAGTCAGCATCACGTTGATGTTCATACCAGGCATTCTCGATCAGAGCAGGAAACTCATGAAGGCGCAGATGGCCCGTGGCGCGGACTTCGAGTCGGCAAATCCGGTGCGCCGCGTCAAAAACATCATTCCCGTGCTGGTGCCGCTCTTTGTGAAAATGTTTCACGACGCGGATGAGCTGGCCGTCGCGATGGACGCGCGAGCCTACGGCGAAGGCATAAACCGCACTCGCCTCTACCCTTTGCGCATGCGCGCGCAAGAAGCCTCACTCACACTACTCTTCATAGCAACAGCCGTCGGAATACTGTTTGTCTGATAAGGCGCAAAACGCATAATGGGGTCAAACCAAAATATGCGTTTTTATGCGCTCTCTCATCATTTATCTGTTACAAAACGCATATTTTGGTTTGACCCCATTATGCGTTTTAAAGATGGGTGCCGCCTGATTTCAACGCCTCGTCGTGGAATTTCTTCCACTCGCTTCGCGCGCCGCAAAGAGTGACCGCGTTGGAGTACGCCGCGCGGGCTTCGGCTGGCCTGCCTGTTCTCTCGAAGTCGCCGGCCATATAAAACCATGCGTCTCCCCTGCCAGGATCAGCCGATATCGCGCGGGTGTAATCATCGATAGCGCCGGCAAACTCCTGCTTGCGGTCTCGAGCGTTGCCTCTTGTCACGAGAACATCCGCGAGCGTGTCAGACCTGATATCCGGCGCGGACGCGGCTCCGTCAAGCTGGAACAATGCTCCCTCGACATCGTTGTCCGCAAGGAGATATTTGCCTAAAAGCAGCCTCGCGTCCGGATCGTTCGGACTCTTCTTCACAGCGCGCTGCAGAGTATCGATCGCGGAATCTTTGTGACCCGAGGCGTACAGCAACTCCGCCATCTTGACGTACGCCAGTGTGTCCGACGGATCCATCTGAACGACTTTTCGGTACTCCGCGAGTGCCTCTTCGACCTTTCCCATGTGCCCATAAGCTTCCGCCAGGAGCGCGCGTTCAGTCACCGACATGCCGCCTTTTGGCTTGAGACAAAGCGCCCGGTCGTACTCCCTCGCGCTCTCGCTCACGTCGCCGCGTTCGTTGAGGATGAGCCCCAGCGCAAGGTGGGCCAACCACTGCGCGGGCGCGAACGACGCGGCAAGCCGGGCTTCCCGCGCGGCCTGATCTATCGACCCCGTCGCCAGGCAGGCTCGCGCGAGCATCTCGCGCGAGCGCCAGGAGTTCGTGTCCACGACAACGGCTCGAGAGATCGTCGAGAGAGCCGCCTCTTCTTCTCCAACAAGCAGATATGCTCGAGCAAGGTTCTCCAGCACCGCGGGTCTGTCTGGCATCAGATCCTGCGCCTTTGTCCAATCCGATATCGCGCCTTTCGTGTCGTTCCTTGCCATAGCGAGCGCGCCAAGCCCTTGAAACCCCTGTGCCATGAGCGCGCTGTCATCGCTTTGTGACAACTGCCGGAGCGCGCTCGTCGCCGCGTCACTCATACCCGCGCGCGCGTAACGATCCGCGACAATTGACTTGATACGGTAATCATCCGACCTGATCTCCATAGCCCTTTTGAGGAAGGTGAGCGACCGCTCCAGATTCCCCTCGAGCGCTGCCTCGCAGGAGAGAAGCACAAGCGCTCCGTTGCTTGAAGCTTCTATCTGAACCGATTTCTCTAAGTCGTCGGTCGCGCCGGATCGATCGCACTCCAGAAGCTTCAGAGCCCCAAGCCCGGTTAGCGCCAGGTGGCTTTGCGGGTCCACTTCCATGGCGTCCTTGTAACGCTTCGCCGCCTCACGCATGTCTCCGGCGCCAAGCGCGCATGAAGCCAACCCCAGGAGCGCCTCGAGCGATGTCCTGTCCGCAAGCCGCGCCTGCTCGTATGAGCTCGACGCCTCGCTCCACCGGCTTTCTCCCAGCGCGATCTTTCCCAGCCCGGCGGCCGCCTGAGAGAACCCGGGCTTGATCTCGAGCGCTTTCGCAAAACTGCTTTTAGCCTCATCCGCATTCCCCGTGTCCAGCAACGCGCGCCCCATGTTCACGTACGACCACGCGTCCTCGGAATTCACGGCAATCTTCGCGCGCGCCTCGGCCTCGGAACTGTCGCGCGTCGCTTCGTTTCGAAAGTACGACACAGATTGCAATCCCACCAAAAAAGAGAAACCGCCCACCGGTGAAGCGGTCTCGGCCTTGATCGGCTTTCCCGGCGCGCATCCATGTTCGCAGAATGATTGCTTTCCACCCTCGAGAGTAACAGTCGCGCCCGCGGATTCGAGGATCGCGGTTCCGTCCGCGCACACGACAGTCGCCGAACCGCCGGGATTCACCTTGACCCCGAAATTACACCGAACGCTCGCGCCGCCTGTCTTTGAGGCCGTCACTCTCACCGCGGGCGTCCACAACTCCCCGGTTTTTTCTCCCGACACGTCCAACCACGCCTCGCCGCGCTCGATTTCGACAACAGGCGCGTCCCTGGCGCCTCTCGAGATATTGACATCGGACATCTCCCCTATCCTGAGCGCGCCAGGCGCCGACAAGACAAGGACGATGCCGCCGCCTGCACCGTTTCTCACTGTGTCGCCATAAATAACGACGGAACCGGGAGCGCCTGAAATCCAGCAGTCGCGACCTTGTGGCATGATGTCGAAGCGCGCCGAGGACTCCAGCGCTACAGCGGCAACCGGATAGGTCTTTTCCTTTGATTTCGCTCCTGATCCGCCGCACGACGAAACAGCGCCAACCACAAGCGCCAGGAGTATCAGCAGGGCAACCAATTTCAAGAGCACACTCGCTCTGATTCTTGAATCAATCATGGAGTATTCTTCTTCGAAGAGGAAATTTGAACCTTGTAAGCGGTCTTCGTCGTGACCAGGCGACTCCTCGCGCAAAAAGGAGTCAGACCCCTTTTTGCATTCTCTCCATGCGTCTTGATGGCACCACTCGAACAAGCACATCGTTTGGACATGTCTCGATGCATCTGCCACATTGCGTGCATTTCTCGTAGTTGATCCATGCGCGGTTCGCTTCCACGTAAATCGCGTCGAAGTCACAGGCTTTCACGCACTTCTTGCACGCGACGCAGCACACCGAACAAACACGCTTTGCTTTCGCCCCTTTGTCCCTGCTGTTGCAGACGGCCAGAACCTCCTGATCGCGCGGCACAACCTGGATGAGGCCTCGCGGGCACACATCGACACACAGGCCGCAACCGGTGCACCTGTCGCGGTTTACCCAGCGCCTGTGATCCTCGTCGAAGAGAATGGCGTTGACCGGGCAGACCATCCTACACGTTTCCAGGCCAAGACACCCGTACCGGCACGCCTTGCCGCCACCCGCCACGAGCTCCGCCGCCGCGCAGGAACTTGTTCCCTGGTACCTCGCCTTGGGAACAGATTCCCCAAGCCCTCCCTTGCAGTGGACCAGGGCCACTCCTCTCTTGCGCTGCCGCGTCTCGACTCCCATCACGCGCGCAACAGAGGTGACCGCGTTCCCGCCACCGGCGACGCAGACGTCGACGTTCGCGTCGCCGGCGAGCACCGCATTGCAGGCAGCCTCGCAACCGGGATAACCGCACGCCCCGCAATTGGCTCCGAGGACGGCGGCCAGAAGCTCGTCCAAGCGCGGGTCTGTCTGCACCTTGAACTTATCGCCGGCAAACGCCAGCAGCACGCCAAAGAGCAGCGAGAGGCCGCCCAGCGCGATTGCCGCTTTCCAGATCAGTGACCAATCCACGCGGAATTCCTCCCTATAGCCCAAGTAAGTTCGCGAAGCCCATGAACGCCAGCGACATGATCGCCGCTATCATGAACGCTATTGGCGCGCCTTTGAAAGCGTGTGGAATCGGGCTCATCTCGAGCCTCTCCCGGATACACGCGAATATTATCAGCACGAGCCCGAACCCGACCGCCACACCTATCGTGTAGACCAGGGTCTCGGGAAACGTGAAGCCATACGCGACATTGAGTTTCAAGAAACCCGGCTTTACCGACTCGGTCGCCGCCGCGAGGACCGCGCAGTTGGTAGTAATCAGCGGCAGGTAGATGCCCATCGCCCTGTAAAGCGGTGGACTCGTCTTCTTGATGACCATCTCGGTGAACTGGACCAGCGACGCGATGATGAGGATAAATACCGGGATGTACAGAAACTCACCAACGCCAAGCGGCTTCAAGGCGTAATTCCAGGCGACCCACGAGGCGGAACTGGACATGGTCATGACAAAGAGCACGGACATCGCCATGCCTATCGACGTCTCAACCTGATTGGAAACTCCGATGAGAGGGCACAGGGCAATAAACCTGATGAGCAGGATGTTGTAAACAAGCAACGCGCCTATGAATATCAAGAAGTAGCGATATATTTCATTCACTGTTCTTTCTTCCTCATGTTGTAGCGATTCAAGAGCGCCATCAAACAGCCGAACGTCAGGAAAGCCCCTGGGAAGAAAATGAAGATCGAAGGCGGGTTAAACGCGCCGAGGGTGAACAGGGTCTTGTCGAACATCACTATCCTGCCGGTTCCAAGGGTCTCACGGATTATCCCCATGATGAGCAGCACGCTTGTGTACCCCACTCCCATGCCGAGCCCGTCAAGAAACGAGTGCCACACCGTGTTTGTGTAAGCGTAACCTTCGGCTCGCGCCAGGATAATGCAGTTGACCACTATCAACGGTATCCATACCCCGAGCCGCGCGTAAACCACGGGAAAGTACGCCTTCATGCTCAAGTCCACGATAGTCACAAAGGAAGCGATGACCACGATGAATATCGGGATGCGGATCTGGTTCGGCGTGTACTTCCGGATAGCGGAAATGATGATGTTTGAAAACACCAGGACAAACGTCGCGGCGATCCCCATGAAGATGCCGTTCTCCACGCGGTTGCTGATCGCAAGCGACGCGCAAAGCCCGACCATGAGAACCATGAGCGGGTTCTCCAGCAGGAAGCCCTTGCTGAATTCATGCCACCCTGTTTTGTTTTCGTCCACCTGTTTCACTGGATCAACTTCCCGTAAGCTTTCAGCGCAACCCTCACCTCACCGGCAACGGCTTTGCTTGATATTGTCGCTCCTGTTATCGCCTGGACATCTTTCCCGACCTGTACGGAATCCGACGGCGTCTTTCCATTGAATTTTCCCAGGAAAGCGGGCTCGAGCGCCTTTGACCCAAGGCCAATTGTTTCTCTGCTGGACACCGCCGCTATCCCGGCCACCTTGCCGTCTTTACCGATGCCAACAGCCAGCGTCAGCGGACCCCCGAACCCTTTCATCTCGATTACAAAAATCATTCCTCTGTCACTTGTATAGATTTTCATGACATCCCTCGCCACTGTCCTGGCCTTTTTGACAAGAGCGCTGTCCAGCTTGAGTTCCGCGGAGGATTTGACTCCGGGAAGGGCGACGACCGCGGCTTTCGCCTCGGAGAGTCTGTCCTCTTCGGCTATCTTCTTCTGGGTGATCGTATATGTGAGACCGAGTCCCAGGGCCGCGACCAGGCCCACGACCAGCAGTGTGGCGCCGAAATGGAGCATCTGTTTTTTCATGCCACAACCCCCGCTCCGGCCCCGTGATTTTCGTTATCCAATTCTTTGGTTTTAGCCTTGTTATTCCCGTGGCGTTTGTGCCCGTAAGGGCGCGGCTTCAAATAACGATCGATCAGGGGGGTCAATCCGTTCATGAAGAGAATGGCGAACATGACACCATCCGGCAGATTGGAGTAGAAACGTAGTACGACCGTGATTATGCCGCATCCAAGCGCGAACACCACCTTACCCCAGACCGTCATCGGGTTCGTCACATAATCCGTCGCCATGAAGCACGCCCCAAACAGCAAGCCCCCTGAGAGCATCGCGAACATCGGGTTCATTCCAAGTATCCAGGACAGGGCCATGACAACGCCGACGTACACGACAGGGATACGCCAGTCGACAATCCCATTGATCAGCAGGATCGCCAGTCCGACGAGGATAAGCAGCCCCGAGACCTCCCCTATCTGTCCCCAGGGATTCCCAAACAACAGCGGCTTGATATACCGCGCGCCAGACACGGACATGGCGAGTTCGTGCTCTCGTGCAAGTGAAAGAGCCGCCAGTGGCGTAGCGCTCGTTGTCGAGTTGATTGTCTTGATCGCCGCCGTATTGACGACCGCGGCCAGCGGGTGCCCCAGGTACGAGGTCGTCATGTACTCCGTCCAGGAAACGAAAAGCACCGCCCGCCCTACAAGCGCCGGGTTAAATATGTTGTGCCCCAGGCCGCCGAACACGTGCTTGCCCAGGAGCATCGCGACGATGCCCCCGATGAGCGGCATCCAGAACGGAAGCCTCGGCGGCAGGACAAGCGCGAGAAGAAGACCGGAAACGAGCGCGCTGAGATTGAAAACCGTGACCGGAAGATGCCGCATCCGCTGAACGACCGCTTCTGTGCCGACGGTTCCGATGATGCTCATAGCCACGACCACGAAAGCCGCCAGACCTCCGATATAAATACCGTAAATCGTTATCGGCAGAAGCGCCACGATGACCCAGCCCATGATTCCGGTGGTTGTGACGGATTTCCTTATGTGGGGAGAAACGCCTATGACAAACAGATCTTCCGGCGGCGCGGCAATGAACTTCTGTTTCGATTCGGCTTCAGTGGCGGTCGGCGCCCCGGCGTTTTCAGGCATTATCTTTTTCTTCCTCGATGTTTTCCTCGTCGTCTTCATCTTCGTCTTCCCCGGCAGGCGCGCCATTGCCGGCCTCCAGTGTTTCCATTCTCTTCTTGCGCCGGGCAAGGCCCTCTTTGCCTACCTTGACAAGCTGAACAAGTGAGTTTTTAGTCGGACATGTATAGGCGCAAGAACCGCACTCGACGCAATCCTCGATGTTGAGACGCTCGAGCTGCTCCCACATCCCGGCGTCAGAGCAAGCGCCTATCTGGTAAGACATCAGGTTCATCGGGCACCTGCGAACACACCTGCCGCACCTTATGCAGATGAAGTGAGGGGGCTCGTCACAAAAGAGCGTTTCTCCGCGAAGAACCACGATCCCCGTACTGCTCTTGATGACGGGAACGTCCATCGTGTACTGGGCGATCCCCATCATGGGCCCACCGATGATTACCTTGCCACGCTCGCCCGTGAAGCCACCGCAGTGCTCGATCACGTCGCGCACCGACGTGCCTATCTTCACCCTCAAGTTCGCCTTTCCGGCGATTCCGTCCCCGGCAACGGTCATGACCCTGTCAACCACAGGCATCCCGGTAGTCAGGCTGTCAAATATCTGCGCGGCTGTTCCCACATTGCTTACGATTGCCCCGACGTCCACGGGCAAGCCGCCGCATGGAACCTCGCGACCGGTAATATTCTTGACAAGCACCTTCTCGGCGCCGGTCGGATAACGGCACGGCAGGGGCAATACTTCGATGTCCCATGGACGGCCGGCTTCGCGGAGCGCTTCAATGGCTTCCACGCGATCGTGCTCTACCCCGACTATCAACTTCTTCGCGCCGACGGTCTTCTTGATGACAAGCCCGCCCCGGATGATGTCTGAGGGCCTCTCGACCATGAGCCTGAAGTCCCCGCACAGATAAGGCTCGCATTCGGCGCCGTTCAGTATGACATACTCCACGGGCTTGTCCGCCGGTGGAGCAAGCTTGACATGCGTTGGGAAAGCCGCCCCGCCCAGTCCCACGATGCCGGCCTCGCGAACGCACGCGCGGACTTCTTCAGGTGTCAGCGCCAGAGGGTCCTCTTTGGTGACGAGTCCCGAGACAGGTGTGTCAAGTTTGTCGGACAGTATCTTGATGGCGCGACTGCCCCTGCCCCTGGGATGCGGGTATTTCAAGATGCCAGTGACTTCGCCGGAAACGCTGGAATGAACCGGCGCGGATACATACCCGTTCGAGTCGCCTATCTTCTGACCCAGAAGGACGCGCTCTCCCACTTCCACGAGCGGCTCGCAGGCAACGCCCACGTGCTGCTCCAACGGAATTACCACGTTCTGTGACGCCGGACCGGGAAATATCTTCATGGAAGAGGCCTGTTTTTGGGCTCGTGGGTGGACTCCGCCTTTCACAAAGAAGCGGTGTTTTATTTTTTTCGTCCATCCCATCGGGCAACTCCTAAAGTGCCGCGTCCTATAAATACACCTGAATGCAAAAAGGGGTTTGGCCCTTTTTTGCACAGGCAAACCGCGGTTATACTATCAGAGGTGAAATCAGCATGAAGCAGGTCAAGAAAGTAATTAACATAATTTTAATATCAGTTGTCGCGTTCGGCGCTGTAACGCTGGTCGTTTTTCTCAGCTCACGCGAAGGCGGCGGTGCCGAGCTCAAGGGAACCTATCACTCCCCCACGCTTTTCGCGATGGGCACGACATTAGACATCACAATCCAGGGGCGTGGCGGGAAGCGCTCGAAGAATGATGTCAACCGGGCCGTGGCGCTGGCGCGGCGAATAGAGAACGAGACCTCGCGGTTCAAACCGGGCAGCGATGTTTCCAGAATCAACACCGCGGCCGGAGTCGCTCCGGTCGAGGTTGGCGACGCGACGTTCAACATTATCGAGAAAGCGCTGGAATACGGGAAGATGACAGGCGGCGCCTTCGACATAACCGTGGCGCCCATCGTAAAACTGTGGGGGTTCTACAATCAGAAATACCGCGTTCCCACCGCGAAGGAGATAGCGGCGGCAACGGCGCTCGTCGATTACCGGAAAGTGATCATCGACGCGAGGAGCAAGACGGTAATGCTGACGGACAAGGGCATGAAGATCGATCTCGGGGGCATCGCCAAAGGGTACGCGGTGCAGGCGATGTGCGACCTGTACAAGCAGATGGGAGTGAAGCACGCTCTGATAAACTTCGGAGGCGCTATAGGGGCTGTGGGGAATCGCGCCGACGGCAAAGATTGGGTGATTGGGATCAAAGACCCGCGCGGCGAGGGCGGCGCGCTCGTCGGTGAACTCAAGGTCTCAAACGGATTTGTGTCCTCTTCAGGAGATTACGAGCGGTTCTTCGTCAAGGGAAGCAAGCGCTACTTCCACATCTTCGACCCGTCAAGCGGATACAACCCGAAAGAGACCATGAGCGCCACCGTCGTCGGCCCGAACTCCATGGACACCGACATGCTCTCGACAACACTGATGGTTCAGGGGCCGCGGCGCGGCATCGAGCTGATGAAAACGCGGCCCGGTTTCGAGGGGCTGATTGTCGGCAACAACGGCAATATCCATTTCACGCCACTGATGAAGAGCAAATACATCATCGATCTCCGGGAGAAAGTCTGATGCAGTGCGTAGGCACAATTCAAAGGAGTGAGGGTGAAATAGCGCAGGTCTTTATCGAGTCAAACGCGTGCAAACAGTGCCACGTGTGCGGCCTTGGCGCGCTCGGCAAAAAAAAGTCGATGGAGGTCAACGCGTTAAATAATTTGGGCGCGAAGAAAGGCGACACGGTTCACCTCGAGGTCTCGGGCAAAAAAGTGATGAGCGCCTCGGCGATCGTCTTCCTGATCCCATTTGGAGGCTTCATGGTGGGATTCTTGCTCGGATTCTTCCTGGCAGGTCCACTTATCGGCCATAACATTGGGACTCCGGTAGGAGTGACGCTCGCATTCGTTTTTCTCGCGGCCTCTTACTACCTTGTGTACCTGCTGGGTAACAAATCCGAGTTTGAGTTCGTCATCAAGGAATTTGCGCCGGTGGAAAAACCGGTTGCAGAGTGCGAACCAGATGCGATAGATTAGTTTTCCGCATCAAGAACATGAAAGAAGGTGAGAATAGTGCCTGAACAGCAGATTGGCAAAGTAGCTCACTACTTCAACAAGATCGGTGTCGCCGCGATCGAACTGAGTGGCGAGCTGGCCGTTGGTGACACGATTCACGTCAAAGGTCACACCTCCGACTGGACCCAGACTGTCGACTCGATACAGATCGAGCACGACACGGTGGAAAAGGCGGGCGCTGGCGATGATGTAGGGATCAAGGTAGACGCCCACGCGCACGAGCACGACATCGTCTTTAAGGTCACTTAACTTTTGGGGGTCAGTCAGGTGGTGGCGCGTCCGCGCGCCATGGGAGACTGACCCCAAAATTAAGCGGGGGCTGGGTGGATCAGGGCGGTTTTGTGTTCTTTGAATAATCCAGCGTTAATCATGCGGGTTCCGCCGAACATGAGCGTTGACACTTTCGGATTGTGCACGTGACCGAAGTAATGGCGGCTCGGGTTGTGTTCTTTGATATATTCGAGTAACGCTTCGCTTCCAGCCTCGTCGCGATTTGCCACTGTGTCCCAGGTCAGTCTCCCGACAGCCGGCGGATAATGAGTGCAGAGGACATCCACAGGCCCGAGGGATGTGACATGAGCATCGTAACGCTCCGTCTTCATCTCGCCGGGCAATCCTACGCTCCACGGCCCGCGCGGCGCGCCTGATACCATGCCGAAGCGCTCTCCTTCGATCATCACCACGCCCGATTCCACAAGCTCGTTCTTGCCACCCGCGAATTGATCCATGACGTCCGGCCCATCGGTGTTGCCGTACAGCATGAAGCACTTGCACGGCAGGCATGAGAAGAACTCCTCGTAACTCTCCTCTGCGAGATCGCGGATTTGTTTGTTTTTCTCTGCGCTGCCGCCTATCACCGCCCTGATCCGCCTGCGCGCCAGCTCTCTGTCATCACCCGCTGTTGCGTCGAGCGCTTTTTGAACTTCCTCTTGTGAGTAAACTTTCGCGAGAATGCCGCCCTGAGTGCGAAAGTCTATCAAGTTGAGGTAATCACCGAGGAGCACGGCGATGTCATCACGCTTCAACTGCTCCACAAGAGCGTCATATTCCCCGTGTATATCAGAAAGTATCTTGACGGCCAATTACATGAACTCCGCTTTTCTCACGCGTACGCTTCCAGAAGCTCGCTCGCCTTCTTCTTTACCATCGTCGCGAGCTCCTTCGGCCCCTCCACGCGAACGGTATCGCCGAAGCGCAGGAGATAAGTAGAAAGCCACGAAATATTTCGCGTGCGCAGCTCCACCATGATCGAACCGTCGGTCAGCTCGGTGACGCGGGCGGCCGGCCACAGTTCGGCTACGCGCTTGCCCTGCCTGCCCGCGAAAAGGAGCTTTACTTGGTGCGCATTCTTGTCCGGGGCGAACTCCCCGACGGCGCGTGGAACATCAAACGACTCGCGCCGGTTCGAAACTACACGGTGATCCGTGAGTTCTACCGACGCTATGCGATCAATGCGGAACAACCGGAAATCGTTCGAGAGGTGGCACCATGCCAGCAGATACCAGAATCCCCGCGCGCACAGGAGCGACAGCGGCTCGACCTCGCGAGAAGCCATGTCATCCCTCGAGAAGCTGTAGTAATCGATCTCGAGGTTCCGGCCCTTTTCGAGACCCTCGTCTATAATGCTTCTCATTGTCCCCTCGTAAGATCGCATCTCCACATCGATGCGCTTGATGACAGTGCTCAATTCTTCTTTTCTGTCCTGTGAGAGCGTACGCCCGATCTTCTCGAGCGCGGAGTCCAGCGCCCCTTTCTCCCGAAAGACCCCCGCCTGTACAAGAGCGCTACCGGCGACGAACAACGAGAGCGCCTCCTGCCGGGTCAAGTTGAGCGGCCGCTTGAAGTAATCGGCCATCATCACGTTGACGCGACCGTCCTCGATCCGGTAGTCCATGAGATCCGCCGGCGAGTAATCCGGCACACCGCACATCTGGAGCGTGGCCAGGTCTTTCATGAGTTCGGCCCTGGTTATCGCAAACTTGTCGCACAGTTCCTCAATAGCGACGCCCTCGGGTCTCGCCAGAAAAGGCGTCATCAGCAACAGCCTGTTCAACCTGTCGGAAACAGCAGAACTCATCGCGCTTTCAAGCCTTCCAAAACTCCCTCGAGACGCTCGCGCGCGATATCTTTCAGCGCGTCAGGCGAGGTAATGACAGCGTCCGTGCCAAATCCGAGCACCCACTCGACAAACTCTTCGGCGTCGGCCACCACATAAGCAACCTCGAGCCTGCCGTCACGCAGGCGCTTCTCTCCTGCGATCTCAAAGCCTCCCCGGTCGCGCGCGAACGCGAGGCGCGATGTGAAAATGACTGTGGCCCTGGTTTCGGCTTCGCGCGCATCGGGGCGCTCCCAGTCAATCTCCTTGCGAATGTCAAAGCCATCAGGAACTTCAAAGTCAGGCGTCTTCGGATTCTTTGTGTTTACCTGAATCCCTGACATGACGCGCTCCAGCTTGAAGCAACGGATTTCGCCTCGAAGGCGGCACAACCCGGTAAAATAC
Source organism: Candidatus Anoxymicrobium japonicum (assembly GCA_002843005.1). Taxonomy (NCBI): domain Bacteria; kingdom Bacillati; phylum Actinomycetota; class Candidatus Geothermincolia; order Candidatus Geothermincolales; family Candidatus Anoxymicrobiaceae; genus Candidatus Anoxymicrobium; species Candidatus Anoxymicrobium japonicum. The sequence goes on from PHEX01000013.1 coordinate 19,584, forward strand.
CAGGCGCCGCTCCTGTTGAACAATCCATACGGCTCGACATCTCGCCGGAGGGGCGTCTTTGAATCCAGCGCCCTGTACGTGAACGTGACAAACTTGCGGCGTACCAGCGCGTCGAGTATGTCGCCCAGCAACTCGCCGTCTCCGGGCGTCTCGACCCAGTGAACATGAGGCGCTTTTTGCTCGTCTTGCTGTTGCTGAAAAGCCATCTTGAGCATTGCCAGTTGCGCTGGAACGCTGAACGGCGTTCCTGATCCAAGAAACAACCTTGAAACCATGGTGAGCGCGACGCGCTCGTCCCCGGCAAGATCGATGTGGGGCATGTAATATTTGTCGGCGGAGATTGTGTAGCCGACCTCATCCCCCCACTCGCCGGTGACGGTCTCCACGTCGATGCCCATGTCGACAAGCTCGTCCCTGTCACGCTCAAACATGCGCTTCAAGGATTTATCGCCGCTGGAAAAACCGTGATAAACCGTTTCCTTGAGGTTGTCGAACGACAGCGGCCGCCTGGTTTCAAGCAGGTACGCAGTAAGGTTTATCAATCTTTCGATTTTCTCCATGCGAACGCTCCAGTGAGGGCAGACCGGCAAAGGGGTCGGCAAAGGGGTCAGGCACCGTCTACCGCTGCGTCTACCTCACCACGCGCCCGCCCATGCATACCCGCGAACCGTACGCACATGGACGATATTCGGGCGTGCCGGTTGTCGATCCGATCAGTCTCTCGCGGCCGTCCACCCACGGGCGGTAGCGCGGCGTGCCGGTTGTCAAGCTGAGCAGTCTCTCGCGGCCGTCCACCCACGGATGATAACGCGGCGTTCCGGTTGTCAAGCCGAGCAGTCTCTCGCGGGTGCAGTAACATACCCACGCGCTGGATCCGCCACTGACACCCGCGCCAGCCTGTGCGATCCCCGGGCAATCCCCGCTTATCGGACACGCTAGGCCAACAGAAATATACGACTGTCCACCGTGCGCCTGAACCGCGGCGCCGGCAGGCTGCCTCGAGATTTTACTGCTCCGGTTGCCCGCGAAAACCTGCGACTGATGCGACCACGCGGCGACCGACAGGAGCGTCACCAGCGCTAACGCCAGAATTACCAATCTTCTCCTGTGCCGCTTTAGTAAACGAGAACTTGCCACCACTATCACTCCCTGATAATGCCGATGTCTCTTGCCGGCCGGCAGGCCGGCAACTTGCTTGCTTACTTGCCGATCAGCAGCCTCCCGATGATCCAGCGCTGGATCTCCGAAGTCCCGCCGCCGAGCACTCCGATCTGCGCGTCGCGATATGCGCGCTCTACCGCGTACTCCTTTATGTAGCCATAGCCACCGTGTATCTGAATCGCGTTGTGCGCGGCTTTGAGCGCCGTCTCCGTGACGTACAACTTGGCGATCGACGCCTGAAGCGGATCCATGATGCCTTGATCCTTGTTCCATGCAGTCTTGTAGAGTGTCCATCTGGAGGTCTCGAGCCACATCTTCATGTCCGCCAGCATAAACTGCACCGCCTGGAATTTCGCTATAGACCTTCCAAACTGCTTGCGCTCTTTCGCGTACTTGACACACTCCTCCAGTTGTATCTCCATGCCCCCAACCGCGGCGGCCACCATGACGGAGCGCTCCCACTCCAGAGTCGCCAGCGCTACCCCCATGAAGCCGTTGTTCTCCTCACCCAGCAGATTCTCCACTGGAACCTCGCAGTTGTCAAAAAAAAGCTCGGAGGTCGGTGACGAACGATTGCCGGTTTTGTGCATCGCCGGACCGACGGAAAAGCCGGGGAAATCTTTCTCGACTATGAAGCCGCTTATGCCAGCCGCGCCCTTCTCCTTGTCCGTCTTGGCCAGCACCACAAAAACGTTGCCGATAGGGCCGTTGGTGATGAACGTCTTGGAGCCGTTGAGGACATAGTATCCGTCCTTTTTGTCAGCCGTGGTCAGCAATCCTGCCGCGTCGCTTCCAGCTTCCGGCTCGGTAAGGCCCATCCCGGCGATCCACTCGCCTGAGGCTATCTTCGGCAGGTACTTCTTCTTCTGTTCCTCGGTGCCAAGCTGCCAGATCGGAACACCACCTATGACAACATGCGCGCCCCAAGAAAGGCAGAACCCGGCGTCGAGCCCTCCGTAAGCAAGCGCTTCTCCCGCGAGTGTCGTGTCCATGAGGCTCGCACCGCTTCCACCGTACTCCTCAGGGTATGGCAGGCTCATCAATCCAAACTCCGAGGCCTTGTCCCAGACGTCGCGATCGAACCGCGCTTCCTCGTCCCGCTCCATGGCGCCGGGCTGGATCTCCTTCTGCGCGAATTCGATCACCGACTGCTTGAACAGTAGTTGTTCCTCACTTAAATTGAAATCCATTCTTTCCTCCCTATTGTCACAGTAAACACCTATAAAACGTCTATATCTTATACCAAAATCAACGTTCGTAAACGCAACTGGGGTCAACGGTGACCGAAACGCAACTGGGGTCAGGCCTGGATAGTTGCATTTTGCTTTACATTTGCCATGTCAGGAAAATGCAACTGCTCCGAAAATAGCCCTTTCTGATCTCCTCCCTTTCGAGGCGGGAGGATTAAGGCGGGGGTGTGACTTTTGGACTTTCCGTCTACCGCTGCGCAGTAGACGCGGCGGGGTCAGGCACCGTCTACCGCTGCGCAGTAGACGCGGCGGGGTCAGGCACCGTCTACCGCTGCGCAGTAGACGTTGCCTGACCCCAGTTGCCAGTTGCGTTTTACAGGTGGATCGGGCGGTTCTCCACGACGTACTCAGCCTTGATGCCCGTTTTCGCGAACAGCTCGAGCTCGAGTTTCTCTTTGTCCTGCTCGACGATTATCCGGTCGGGGGTGACCTCGGTTCTGCCCTTCACGTTTTTCCTGACGTCCCCGCACACGCTGTCCGCGTCATAGCCGTCCTGAACCGCAAGCCTGATGATGAGCATGTCACGCGAAAACTCATCGCCCTCCACTTCCTTGTCGAGGATAGCCTGGAACTGGTAAACGCCGTTGGTGTCACGCACGGCTGAAATCAGCTCCATTAGAGCCACCCTTGTCCCCTTGAGCTTGGTAAAGTCCTTCTTTGCCCGCATGATAGACGGATACATCATCTGGTATGTCAGGCCACAGTGCGGACATCGCTCCCATTTGATTCCTCTGGCGATGAAATCCCCTGTGGAATAGCGAAGAAACGTCGTGCCTCGCCAGTCTATGTGGCTGAACACCAGAACGCCCGGCTCGCCCTCGGGAACAGGCTCGTTCGTTTCAGGATCTACAACCTCCCAGTAGAAGTACTTCGGATTGAGATGGATGTTCGAGTTCTCATGGCATTCGTAGAAAGCGACTTTCATCTCTGTCATCCCGTATCCCTGGACAAGACGGAAATCCTCACAGCCGCCCGCGCGCGCCGCCAGATCCTTTATGTGTTTCCTGAGCGAATCGGTCAGGGGCTCGGCGGCGCAAATCGCCATCGTCAGGTTCTCGAGCGGCTTTGCCTCCCCGGAGGCGACCATGTCGACAGCGCGCCTGAGCCAGTAGACGAGGTAGGACGGAATCGCTATCAGTGCCGCGAAACCGCCTTCCGAAAACAGTTGTATCTGCCTCTTGGTCGGCACGATGCTCCCGCCGAAAGTGTCAAAACCGCTGGCGCCTCCAAGCCACTTGCCCATGATCACCTGGAAGAACGCAAGGTGCGGGGCGCCGGGAAATATGTTCAGAGCTCTGATGTCCCACTTGACGTGCTCACCGGCCCAGAACGCCGACGCGGTCTCCTTCACGGGAACATGCAGGTCTCTATAAGTGTAAACAGCGGGGGTCGGGTCTCCCGTGGAGCCGGCGGAGGCGTGGAAATGTATGGGATTCCACTCGAGCGCGAGGCGCCTGCCAATCTTGCGGTACGCAAACCCTTCCTTGAAATTGACGCGATAGAGATCCGCGCAATCTCGCGGGTAGTTGAAAATGCTCTGCGCCGCGTATTTGGCAAGGAACTTTCCGCTGATCTTGCCGGTGTCATATTTCGCTTCGCGTCCCGGCACCTTCGGCTGAACGATGAACGCGATAGGATCGGGACGGTAATCGTCCTTGTTTGTAACAGGAATCTTCAAGAGGTCAGAGGGCTTGCGGATGTCGCTCGGCTTGATGCCGTTTTCCTGAAACATCTTCCGGTAGTAAGGGTGGTAAGGATAGATGACTTCTTCTATGTATTTAGTCAACCGGCGGAATGACGCTTCCCTCTGTTCGTCGGCGCTCTTGAGATAAAAATTTCCCATTTCAGCCCTCCCGGCTCAATGCCTTGACCTTCAAAAATGTGAAATACTCCTGTCGGCGGTTCAAACATTACCACTTTTCAACGAAATCCATGAAGTAAGACAGGAACGCGCGTTCCGAGAGAATGCTCTGATGCTCCAGGCGCTTCTTTTGAATAACGCTCATGCTCCGGCCTTTCGCCCTTTCATTTTCAATTTCCATCAAAAGTTCTTTGCCGCGGGACTCGAGCTCTATGAGCCGGCGGTAATATCCCGGGATGGATACCGCCAGGAGATCCTTGCCTTTGTACCGCGCGGCAACCCGGCACCGCCCGCAACGGCGCTCACCGCTCACGCCCTCTTCACTCCCTTCAAACGGCACGCCGCAAAAGGGGCATTTCCTCAAAGATACTTTTTTCTCATGTTCCATTGACTCTCGCGCTTTCCCTGTTCTTCACGCGGACATGATACCACGCTGTCCGCGGGAAACCGTGTGTTAAACTTATCCTATGCATCCTGGAACAAAAACAAGCCTCGTGCTGGGGAAAAGCGTCGCCCGGGCAAGCCGCGCGCTCAAGCTCGGAGGTGGCTCGACCTTCCCCGGACGCGCGGCGCGATGGGTTTATCCTCAGTTTATCTCGATGATGGTCAAGCGACTCCCGCTCGGATGCGCGCTGATCACGGGAACAAACGGAAAGACCACCACGTCCACGCTTCTTGCGTCAATGCTCGACCGCGCGGGCATGACACCTGTTCATAACCACACAGGGGCGAATCTACTGACGGGCATCGCGTCCGCTCTTGTCAATGAGTCGGACACAAGCGGCAACATGGCGGGGCGCATCGGGCTCTTCGAGGTGGACGAGGCCGTGCTTCCGGCGGCGATCACCGAGGCGTCGCCACGGCTGGTTCTCGTCAACAATCTCTTCAGGGATCAGCTCGACCGCTACGGCGAGCTTGACACGCTTGCCGCAAAGATGAAAAAAGCGATCGAGGATCTCGATCCCAATTCGACGGTCGCATTGAACGCCGACGACCCGCTGGTGGCGTCTATCGGTTGCGGACTCGAGCAGGAAGTCATCTACTACGGAATCAACGACAGACGGTACGCGAGCGATGAAACACAGCACGCGGCGGACAGCAAGCACTGCGCCTCGTGCGGCGGGCGGCTCGACTACGATTACTATCTTTTCGGCCACCTGGGCGGATACAGGTGCCCGGAGTGCGGCTTTGAGCGCCCGGAAACTACCGTGTCGGCGACCGAAGTTGAGATGCTTGGCATGAAAGGCACGCGATGTGTATTGCGCTTCGCGGGTGGCGGCGCCGAACTCCACATCCCGCTTCCAGGCCTCTACAACGTCTATAACGTCCTGGCCGCTCTTGCCGCGGCGCTGGCGCTCGGCGTCGAGCCGGACGTCGCGCTTGGCGCCATCGAGGATTTTTCAGCCGCGTTCGGCAGAGTCGAGCGCATCAGCGCCTCGGGCCGCGAAGTTTTCATGATACTCGCAAAGAACCCCGCTGGCTTCAACGAGGTGATACGCACGCTCACGCGCGAGCCGGGCGGGAAATCAGTCATGCTCGCGCTCAACGACAACATCGCCGACGGGCGGGACGTTTCCTGGATATGGGACGTGGATTTCGAGATGTTCCGCGACAGGCTGGACAACGTGGTTTGTTCCGGCATCCGGGCGTGGGACATGGCGCTGAGACTGAAGTACGCCGGGCTCGACGGTGTGTCGCCGGCCACTGAGCCGAATCTCGAGAAAGCGTTCGACCTCGCTCTCGAGTCCGTCGCGCCCGGTGAGACGCTATACGTGATACCGACATACACAGCCATGCTCGAGCTGCGCGGCGCGTTTGTCAGGCGAGGGCTCGTCACCCCTTTCTGGAAGAACAGGCAACAATGAAAATCCGCATCGGGTGGTTGTACCCGGACCTCATGAATATTTACGGAGACCGCGGCAACATAATGGCGCTCGTGCAACGGTGCAGGTGGCGCGGCATTCCGGTCGAGGTGGACGAGCTCGGCATGAGCGCGCGCATCGAAGAAGGACGCCACGACATCTTCTTCATGGGCGGCGGGCAGGACCGCGAGCAGGAGATCGTCTATCGCGATCTGCTGGATGTGAAAGGCGAGGCCCTGAAACGCGAGATCGAGAACGGCGCGGCGGCGCTGGTTATCTGTGGCGGCTATCAGTTGTTCGGAAAATTTTACCGTCCGTTTGATGGCGAGGAACTAAAAGGAATCGAGGTCTTCGACGCTTACACCGTCACCGGCGAGAAACGCTGCATAGGAAATGTCGTAGCGAAATCGACGCTCGGCGGGGTTTCTCAGACAATCGTCGGCTTCGAGAACCACTCGGGCAAGACGTATCTGGGGAAAGGATGCGCGCCGCTCGGCATGGTGACATGCGGTTTCGGCAATAACGCGGAAGATCGCACCGAGGGAGCGGTTTATCTTGGCGCTATCGGGACGTACCTGCACGGCTCGCTCCTGCCGAAAAACCCGGGAATCACGGACTTCCTCATTGAAAAGGGGCTTGCCAGATGGGGAAGAAACGTACAACTCGACCCGCTGGACGATATTATCGAGTTACGCGCGCGCGACGCGGCGACATCGCGGGCGCGCAAAACCCGTTGACAGAGTGGAGATGTACAGATTGAATCTCATGACAAAGCGGAAAAACAGAAGATCAGCAATGTCAACAGTGTCGGCGCTTATCCTGACCGCCTCCTGCGTTGTCCTTCTGATCGCGCCTGCCGTCCCCGTAGCCGCGTCAAAAGGTAGAGTTCTTAAAGCCGACCACCCTTCCTGGGTCGAAAAGAGCATTCCCGGCGCCACGGGCGCCGTCAACTCCATCCAGGTCAAGAGCGGAGACCCGCGGTATTTGTGCGCTGTCGTGGAAGGCTCAAATCTCATCTACTCGAGCTCTGACGGCGGGAGCGCCTGGCTTTCCACCGCTTCAGCCTCAGGCCAGCCGTTTACCGCGCTTGCGGCAAGCAAAGTCTCGTCGGCGATCTTTTACGCGCTCGATCTCGACAACCGCGTGTACAGGAACTTGAACTCAGGCGCCCAGTGGACGCAACTCTCGATCCTCCCGGGGCCGGCAAGCGACATCGACACCGGCGGCAATGCGACCGGCATGGTGGCCGCGACCGGCGCTCCGGCCCAGAACATGTCGATAAATTACAGCGCCGACGGTGGCTCGAACTGGAACGTGGGCGCCAGCCCTTTATCGGAGTGGTCGCTCGCCGCCGGAGACCCCACGGACTCGAACGTCTTCTACGCCGCGCAAGAGGCAACTTCTACGGCGCCGATATTCAACAGCGCGGACAGTGGAATATCCTGGACCGTCTGCGGGACGTTGCCGGGTTCCGCGTCGATACACGTTACGGCAATCGCGGTCTTCCCTAACGGCGGCCCCGTCCTGATCGGAACCGACACGGCCGGGGGCGGACAGGTATATCGCTCCAACGATGGAGGCGTTGCCTGGACAGCGACCGCGGCCGGCCTCCCCGCCGGAGAAGCGGTGCTGGACGTAAGCGTCAGCAACTCTTCGCCCGCTATCGCGTACGCGGCAACCGATAAAGGCGTTTACGCCAGCTACGACCAGGGGACAACGTGGTGCGACATTAGCAACAACCTTCCCGAGAAAGAGTACCGCTCGGTATCGGCGTCCGGCGGCACGGCCAATGCCGTCTTTGCGGGGGCGGCCGACGGCACGCTATACAAATCATGCGCGCCTGTTGTGACGAGCCTGAATCCATCATCGGGATCGACAGGCGACACCATCACGATCACGGGCCTGAATTTCGGCTCTGGCGGCGCCGGCTCGTACGTTTCATTCGCGGGGGTGAGCGCCTCAATCTATCCAACATGGACCGACACGCTAATAAAGGCGCAGGTGCCCGCGGGCGCGATGAGCGGCGGGGTCTTCGTGGTGACTCCGCAGGGATCGTCCAACTCCGCTGAGTTCACCATAATAAGCGCGCCGGTCGCCTACACCTGGTACCTAGCGGAAGGCTGCACCGGTCAGGACGCGCGTGGCGCTTTTGAGACGTGGGTGCTTATCGCGAACCCGGGTGAGACAGCGGCGGACGTCCTGCTTTCTTTCATGACCGAGGAGGGACCACAAAACGGCCCATCGATATCAGTTCCCGCCGGCTCGAGAGAATCGGTTCGGGTGGCGGAGTTCGTCCCGAACACGTGGGAAGTTTCTACCACGGTCGCGTCGGATCAGCCGATCATTGCAGAACGCTCGGTCTACTGGAGCGCGCAAGATTGCTTCCGGCGCTCGGCCACCGACTCCATCGGCGTCACGTCCCCGGCAACCACCTGGTATCTCGCGGAGGGTTGCACAGGCCAGGACGCGCGGGGCAGCTTTGAAACGTGGGTGCTGGTGCAGAACCCTGGAACCCAGGCCGCAAGCGTCGTGCTGACTTATATGACGCCGGAAGGGCCGGTAATCGGCCCGTATCTCATTATCGCTCCCGGCTCGAGAAAGACATTCAACGTCGCGGATACGTTGCCCAATTGCTGGAGCGTCTCGACCACTGTCACGTCCGACGTCCCGGTTGTGGCGGAGCGCTCTATGTACTTCAACACCGCTGCCGCTTACCGGCAGGCCGCGACGGACTCGATTGGAGCGAGGTTCGGCTCGAAAACCTGGTATCTGGCTGAAGGGTGCACCGGCATCGAGGCGCAAGGCGCTTTTGAGACGTGGGTGCTTGTGCAGAACCCCAGGCCAGAACCCGCGAACGCTCAACTGACTTACATGACACCCGCCGGCCCTGTCACGGGTCCGGCCATGACGCTCGAGCCCAATACCAGGAAAAGCGTAAGCATCGCGGACGTGGCGCCAAATACCTGGGACATATCGACTATGGTGACATCAGACCAACCTGTCATAGCCGAGAGGGCCATCTACTGGAGTAGTCCTGAATGCTTCAGGAACTCGGCCACCGACTCGATCGGCGTGACCTCGCCCGCGACATCATGGTGCCTCGCCGAGGGGTGCGCCGGAGTCAACGACCAGGGCGCTTTCGAGACGTGGGTGCTGGTTCAGAACCCCGGCTCGCAGGCGGCATACGCGCATGTCACCTACATGACGGGCAAAGGAGAAGTCGAGGGCCCGACCCTCACTTTGCCGCCAAACAGCAGGCAGACCGTGAACATCGCGGATGTCGTCCCCGGCAACTGGAACGTATCCACGAGCGTGACTTGCGACGTGCCGGTCATCGTCGAGCGCTCAATGTACTGGAACGCGCCCGGAGCGCTCCGGCAGGCGGCGCACGACTCTATCGGCGTGGCGCAGTAGCCGCTGTCCTGCTGTCACGTCTTTCCAAAAGCCCGAATCGTTATGCTAAAATACATAATACTTCGCGACACGGGCGTTTAGCTCAGCGGGAGAGCGCTGCCTTCACACGGCAGAGGTCGTGGGTTCAAATCCCCCAACGCCCACCATTCAACTCCAGGGGTACCCTCCAATAATACTTATTGGCGTTGAGGGACGCAGAACTCACGAAGGGGTCACCGCGCGCCGCGAACCACCATAAACAGGTAAGCCTTCTTCTCAATGCCTTTTCCATTTCCCATCTCCATTAGGTACTTAATAGATTGACGCTTTCTTAATAATTGTATCAGCCCTTGTGACTAATGTCAATAACTGTTAACTTCTGTCGCATATTGTTATATTGTCTAAACTGTGTCAAGAGGTATCTCGCGTAGCAAATGAGATTATGCTTGAATTACTGTCACTACCTGCTGATATCATCACACCTGTGTCGTTACCCCTCCCGACACTATTATAGGGGCTGGAAGGCCAGAAGGTGCTCAATATAGAATGGTCATTTGAATGGAGGGGAAATGGAGCAAGCAACAGAATCGCTATTCCTAAAGGAACTCAATATCTCGGAGCACTACTGTGCCGAGGCGGATGCAACTCTTTTCTTCGGTGAATGCCTCGAACTCTTAAAAGAAATACCGGATAACGAGGCCAAGCTTATCGTAACGTCACCACCATACAATATTGGAAAAGTGTACGAGCGTAAGAAGAAGCTCCAAGAGTACCTAGATGACCAAGCAATGACCATAGCCGAATGTGTGCGAATCCTCCACCCGCAAGGTTCAGTTTGTTGGCAAGTCGGTAACTACGTTGACAACGGCGAAATACTGCCGCTTGATATTCTCCTGCACCCTATCTTCGCCAGACAAGGATTGAAGATGCGGAATCGAATTGTCTGGCATTTTGAGCACGGCCTGCACTGCAAGAACCGATTCAGCGGCAGGTATGAAACGATAGTCTGGTACACCAAAGATGATAACTACACATTTAATCTGGACCCGGTACGAGTCCCTCAGAAATACCCCGGTAAAAAATACTTCAAGGGGCCAAAAGCGGGTGAGTACTCCTGCAATCCGATGGGTAAGAATCCTGGTGATTTATGGGTAATCCCAAATGTCAAACATAACCATATAGAAAAAACCATTCACCCTTGCCAGTTTCCGGTAGAACTCATTGAACGAATTGTGCTTTCCCTGACCAATGAGGATGACCTAGTATGTGACCCTTACATCGGCGTCGGCAGCACGGCTATTGCCGCTTATCGTCACGACCGGAAAGTTGCTGGCGCGGATGTGGTTGAAAAGTATATTGAAGTAGCGGTTGAAAGACTCGTTTCTGAAGCTCGCGGTGAACTTCGTACGAGGCCGATGAACAAAGAGGTTTATAAACCCAACGGCAGCGTCTCGAAACCGCCATCTCAGGAAGCCACCTTCGAGGAACTGGAAGAGTAGAGCATGGATATCGTGTATACATACTCACACCTAGGCGGCGAAGAAATATTGATGGTTCGTTACCCCGAACATGACCAAGAAATCTGCGATGTGATATCCGAAATCGAAAACCCTGGTCGAAATAAGGAAAGTCTAGAGAAGACCAAAACGGGAAAGATGCTTTATGCGCCAAAAGAGCTGAACAATCTGTTCACGACCGGGTTCTGTAAACGCGGTTGGAGCGAAATCAGGGACTACTATGATATTGAATTGCCTGACTACCCCTGTGTCGTAAAGGGCGCATTCAAGCAATGCGACTTCCGAAGAGACAAAATCTCGGTTGAAGTCCAGTTCGGCGGGTTGCGTCACAGCATCCCCTACAAAATCAGGGTCTGTAAGTGTTACGGTTTCCACCTCCCCACCGCCTCTCCGTTCCTTCACTCACAAGTATAGCT
>PHEX01000014.1 GCA_002843005.1 Candidatus Anoxymicrobium japonicum
TTTTGTCATGAGCCCCAGACTGTTGTACTCGTACGTGGTGGTGGCGAGAGTCCCGTCTGTGGTGGATGTCTTCTTGCCGTTTCTGTCGTAGGTGCAGGAAACGGTGCGGCCAGCCGGGTCTGTGATTGAGATCTCGCGGTTCATTGTGTCGTAGGCGTGGGTAGTGACGTGCCCCTCGGGATCCGTCTCGGTGATCCTGTTTCCGCAGGCGTCGTAAGTGTATGTGGTCGTATGGTTCTCGGGGTCTGTTGTGGACATCAATCTGCCGGAGGGGTCGTATGTGTTTGTCGTCTTGTTCCCTTTCGGGTCTGTGACGGTTATCTCTCTTCCCGCGTCGTCGTATGCGTGGGTGGTGATGTTTCCGAGCGCGTCGGTTGAGGTCGCGAGCCTGCCCGTTTTGTCGTACGCGCTGGTTGTGATGTTGCCCTCGGCGTCCGTTTCAGTGAGAACTCTTCCTTCAGCGTCGTAGGTTCTGGATATTGAGGCGCCTTTCGGGTCAACTGTTTGCGTCTCCCTGTTGAGGAAGTCGTAGAAGTGCTGTGTGGAGTGCCCGAGGGGGTCTGTTTCGCCTGTCGGGTTGCCATTCTTGTCGTATTCGTTGGTTGTGGTGTTTCCGATGGGGTCAGTCTGGCTCTCGACCCTGCCCATCTTGTCGTAGGCTGTCGCCGTGGTGTTTCCAAGTGGGTCTTTCACGGTGATCTGGTTTCCGTCTTTGTCGTAGGTGTATGTGGTCGTGTGGCCTTCGGGATCCTTCATGGACATGAGGTTTCCTATTTGGTCGTATGTAAAGGTTGTCATGTTGTTCTCGGGGTCGGTGGTGGTGATTTTCCTGTTTGCCGCGTCGTAGGTGTTGGTAGTTACGCCTCCGTCAGGGTTCGTCACCTGAATGAGGTTGCCCCTGGAGTCGTACGTGTTCGTGGTGGTGTTGCCAAGCGGGTCTGTTGTGGTGAGTTGCCGTCCCTGTGCGTCGTACGTGTAGGTGGTCGTGTTCCCCAGGGGATCAGTGCTTGAAATCAGGTTGTTGCGGGCGTCGTAGGCGCTCGTGGAGATGTTCCCGAGGGGGTCGGTGGTGGTGAGGCAGTTGCCCCGGGAGTCGTATGTGTATGTGGTCGTGTGGCTGAGGGGATCTGTCTCCGTGAGCATGTTCCCGTTCTCGTCGTAAGTGCTGGTGGTCTTGTTCCCGAGCTTGTCGGTGCGGGAGGTGACGTTTCCCGCCGCGTCGTATGTTGTGGCGTTGCTCTTGCCGTCCGCGTCCTTCTCCCCGATGTTGTAGAGATCGAGGTTGTCTTTGTGCTCCGTTTTCACTCCGCGGGCGTCTGTGAAGGTGCTCTGGTGCTCGAATGGATCGTACGTGAAGTTGACGACGTGCCCGTGGGCGTCCTCCTGAGAAACTACCCTGTCTGATTCGTCGTAAGTGTTCTTGACGAACTCATTTCCTATGGGGTCGGCAATGGTGAGCATCCTGTGCTGGTCGTCGTAGGTGTAGCGGGTGAAGTCGCCCTGAAGATTCCGCGCACTTTCTAGGTTGCCCCGGGAGTCGTAGGAGTAGAGCAGTTCCCTACCCGCCGGGTCGGTGATTTTGGTGATGCGGTCGCCTTCGTAGGTGACAGAGGCGCTCTGGCCCGTGGCGTCTGTAACAGAGGTGGCCTTGCCTGATGTATCTCTTGTGAAGGAGAGCGTGTTCTGGTTCGAGTCGCGGACAGTTGTCAACAGCCCCGTCTGGTCGAAGGATTTCGAGCTGCCATCCTTCCATGAGAGCGTCCAGGTTTCATCCGCATCGCGCGTGAGGGTGGAGTAACCCTGGTCGGCCACATCCTCGGGAACGTAGGTGTCTGGCATTCCCTCTTTCGGGATGTACCTGTGAGTATCGCCCTCAGAGCCAATGAGCATCCAGTTGTCTTTCTCGTAGTCGGGCAGGTACGGCTCTATCCTCTCTGTGAAGGTGCTGTCCCAGCCGAAGCCGAATGGGTTTTCCCTGTCGTGTGAGAGAGCGTTGTAGGTGCGGGTCACCTCGATGCGCGGGCCGGTACTCTCGAACGAGAGATCAGTGTGGCTCTGGTAGAAGTTGCCGGTGCTGGTATTCACCGGCTCGCCCTGGTATTGGGAGCGGAGGTTGACGCCGTACACACGTCCGTAATAGGCGGTCTGCCCCACCCAGTTATCGACGTAAACATGGCCGCCAATCCCGTTGCACTTGCCAGCGGGAGCAGGTCCCGAGCCATCTCCCCACCAGTTGTCTGATACATCGATGTAGTCTGGTCCGTCGCAGTAAACACCGAAACCGTCAGCCATTTCTTTGCCGTTGTCGTGAATACTATTACCTTTTAGATTCACGTTCAAATTGGATTCATATTCATGTATGTCGATTCCGATCTTAAAACCCGAGATGTCATTTTTGCCGGTTACGGATCCCGAGAATTTGCGCAGGGATATACCCGCATGAAGGTTGGGGTTTTCGTTTGGCAAGCCTGTCCCAGTCACGATGTTAGTCTTCAAGACGGTATTCCCCCCATGGCAGAAGATGCCTATTTTGGAAATATTCGTCAGTATATTAGATTCAACCACGGTGTTGGTGGGAAAGTGCATTATTATGCCTGCTGACGTCATGTCAACTTTGTTTGACTTAATGATGAGATTATCGCCCATCCCGCGAACAATAATACCTGTCCCTTTACCTGCTTTGCTCATCAATATATTAGACTCAATTACAGCGCCAGTAACCCATGCCAAGCTTATGCCATATGCCCCGATGATTATGTTGTTCGACTTGATAGTGATATTTTTGTTCTGATATGCGCAATTGATACCGGTGTCGAGAACGTTCTTCATGTTATTGGATTCAATCACAGCATCGGTGGACTGTCTTAACTCTATGCCCGTTGATGCCCGGTCGATCGTGTTCGATCTGACAATAACATTTCCGGTCTCTCCGCAGTGTGGGCAACAGATGCCTATCTCAGAAATGTTCGTCAACGTATTAGACTCAATCAAGTTGCCGGTAGTGTCACAGCCCAATCTTATGCCATATGACGTCATGTCAACTTTGTTCGACTTGATGATAAACTTTTCCCTAACATTGAAGCCGTTATAACAATAAATGCCATACCCGAAGCCATACTTGTTAGAAATGTGCGTCAGCGTATTGGACTCAATCACCGCATTGGTAAACAGTCCCGAAAATATGCCATATATTACCCCGTCAATATTGTTCGACTCGATGGTGGCATTTTTACCATTTTCACAATCAATGCCCCAGCCCGTTAACGCTCCTCTGATCGTGTTCGACCTGATAGTGACATCTCCACCGCGCAAAAAATAGATATTTTTGTCGCGAATGTTTGTCAGTATGTTAGACTCAATCACGGAACTAACGGCCACCAATTGTATGCCCGTTAATGCCCCGTCGATCGTGTTCGACTTGATGGTGGCATCATTAGCAGATACTTCTACTGCTGTTTTGCTTATATCCTCGATTATGTTCTCCTCGAGGGTGATGGTGGCAGTACCACTTTTCACCATCATGACACCGTCTGTTGGACTGTGGGCTATCCTCGAGGAGCGAAGATTAACGTCTCCTGTCACGCCGTAGAAAATAATTGATGAGTTCGATGACACGTACCTCGAACCGATAATGTTCTCACCTGTACTCTTCCCCGCATACAGGACGCGCGTTCCCTCAACAATAGAAGACGAAGGAGATCCCGGGGCGAAATAAACGGTGCTCCAGTTGCCGGGTTGCGGTGTTGAGTTGCCGCCATCGGCGTTGGTGTCACCCAGACATGAGTCATCCTTGATAGAGGTCAGAACAATCGGAAGCTGTCCGGTTGTGGAAGACATCTCGAGCGCGCCTTCCACGTAGAAGCCTCCCCTTATAAACTTGACGACCGTTCCGGAGGTGATGGTCAGCTTTACGCCTTTGGGAACCACTATCCAACCGTCCACCACCCAGGGGTTTGCCGCCGGAGTCCAGGTCTCATCAGAACTCAAGACAGTATCGCCGATCCTCGTGATCACGGACACCGGAGCGTCAAAGGATAGCGCTCCATAAGTTATTCGCACCGTTCCCAGGCCCAAAGACGTGGCTGTGAAATGCCCTGCGGCATCGATCGTCCCGACGTTTCCCAGCAATTGATAGAGGGCAGGAACAAGATGGTCGTTCCCGTTCATGTCAGTGCCGACCGACATGAACTCCGCGGACTGGCCTACTTCCAGCATCACGCCTGTTGGTTCGGTGTGAACGCTTTCGATGGTATAGCCCGGGACGTTCGAGACTTTCACCGACAGGTTGCAGAGTGTCGAATGGCCTGCGCTATCAGTGGCGGTGAGCTTCAAGACGTACTCGCCATCAGCGAGCGTCTCCGCGTTCCACCAACCCAGCGTACCCGAGGAAACAGGGGTTGTGAAACTCTTGATCAATTGCCATTTGTCCGGCTCGGAGAACGAGCAGTATTCCAGGGAGTAGTTCTTGAAATGGGCGTCTTTGGCCGTTCCCTTCACTTTAATCAGACCGGTGCACACCTGGTCGGCGACGGGAGAAGTAATAGTAGCCTCCGGAGCCGTATGGTCGATAAACACCGGGACGGTCTTTGTTATCTCCATGCCCGACAGGCCATAGACGGTGAGACGCAGCATGTAAGGATTGTTTTCTTGCAAAGAATTCGTGTCCCAGATGGCCAGTATGCCGTTTTTCACAGGGTTCGTCTGGCCGCTTGTGATAGTTTGCCAGGAGTCGGGGGCGTTCGGGTTGTGCCCTCTCATGTACTCGATCTTGTAGGAGGAAAAGTTGCCTCCAGATGCGCTGCCTGTTATTTCACAAGATTCCGGCACACCTCCGTTTTGGATCGGGAAGGTGATCTCGGCAAGCGGTGGGCCTATCACCTTGACTGTCACCTGCCTGTAAGCGGTCGAGACCTTGCCCGAACCATCGCCGACCTGGAGCCTGAGTGTGTAATCTCCGCCGGGGAGACCGGCCGTGTTCCAGGCGGCGAGCGTGCCGTGCCATACCTGCTGTGAGGAAGAGGAGATATCAGTCCACGCGCCTGGGGCGTTCTCATCCGTGCCGGCCCTGAACGCCACGGCGCAGGATAAAAGATCCATATCGAAAGCGATCCCTTTGACCTGAACCTCTCCATCGAGTTGCGCCCCCTGAACCGGTGAAGAGATCTCGGCTACCGGCGAAGGGTTGTCGATGAACACGCGCTCGGCGGCCGTGCTCTCTCTTTTCATCTCGTCTTTGGCGCTCAGTGTGAGGAGAAGTGCTTCCCCGGGGGAATCCTCAACGGTTATCGTCCCGATCGCCGCGTTGTCCACCTGCTGGCTGCCTGAGGCCACCTTCTCCTTGCCGCTGCCCATCGTCTTTGGAACATCCGAGAGGCAATCTGTCCTGATCGATGAGAGGGAGCGCTCATAGTTGTAGATTGCAAGCTCGTCAAATGTGGCGTCGGCCGTGGAGGGATCCTGGGGGTAGCAGCCGAAGAAGATGTGTTTGCCGAGTTCGGTGATCTTTCCCGTTCCGAGCCCCTGGGCTTGTTCCGATTGAAAACCGTTCACCGCAAGCGAGATGTTGCCGTCGTTCCATGTGGCGGCCAGGTGGAAGGGCGTGTTCGCGGGCAGATTGTTTGAATCAACAGGGAACGTGCAGGAGTTCGCGTTTGCCTCGCGGTCAAAGACGGTGAAAGTGATGCCGCCTGCCTCCTTGGTAATCTTAAGGCAGTCGGTGGGATGAAGTCTGTCCGCAGTCTCAGTCTGGAGAAGTATTCTCGTGGCCTGGTCGTCCGGCGACCAGTCGGGAAGTATCCACATCTCGATTGTCCCGGATCCGGCGTCGATGTTCTTCCCGGCCGGGCAGGAAAGACCTTCCCCGGCGCCGATGTGCAGGCCCTGCGCAAACTTTGCATTCTGATACGTTGGATTCCCGATAGCATCGCCTTCTTCGCCGGTGCGCTCGTTTGCGGTGTTTCCGTCCAGGTGGGCAAGCAGTCTCGCCGCGAGCGATTCACGCACGAGCTTCCAGCGCGCCAAGTGCGCGTCGGTGATAGTGCCTGTTACCGGAAAAGGACTCCAGACGACACCTCCATCTCGCGGGGAAGCGAAAGAGACGTTGGGCGGATCGTTGTCGAGGCGAACTTCCACCTCATCGGATGCGACGACTCCCGAGGACGCGAACACCTCGAGCTTCAACATGTAGTCGCCGTCGGGGGCTGAGGTCGTGTCCCAGTCGGCGAGTTTGTCGTTGGACACAGGATATGTGATGTCGGCGATTTCCCGGCTGTTCTGAGGGTCTTCGATGGGAGCGAAGGAGAGTTTGTAGTCGGTGAAGTCAGGGGCGGTCGCCGTCCCTTTTACTTCCACGGTAGCCTCGACCAGCGCGCGCTTGCCGGGCTTCTTGATTTTCGCCTCTGTCTTAACTTTTGCGGCGGATGCGACGCCGCATGACAAAGCCACGCACAACATTGCGGTGACCACAACGAGTGCGAATGCTTTCAGAAACTTGAAGTGAACAAGAGAAAGGGGTGTGCCTGCCATCTTCGCCGCTCCTATCCCCGCCGCCGGGTTCTTGCCGCTGATGATCAATCAGGTTGTGCCAGTTGCGCGTACTCATGCGCGCTTTGGAAAAACCTATCATAGGGGGGGGATGTCAACTGTTTGCTTGAAATTTGGAATTGGTCTTTCGCCGCGGGAAGCCCTGTCAGATGTACTCGGGCACCCAGCCCTGGAGCCTGCGAATGGACTCGGAGACTTCCTCCTCGAGACGGTCTATGGCTTTTGACCCCTCGGGTGAAGCGATAGCCTGCTTGAACCGGCCCTGTGTTTCGAGATAATCCCTGACCGGCTTGCGCTTGACCTTGCCATCGAGAATGCGGCTGGTCGCCGCCGTGAAGCGGGTCTTGCCCTCCTCGTGCTCGTACAGGAGCCACATGCCGCTCTGCACGGCCATCCGGCTGACCTCTATCATCTGGCCGGACGGAAACTTCCATCCGGGTGGGCACGGCGCCAGGATCTCAATATATCTGGTTCCCTTGAGGCTCATGGCTTTCAGCATCTTCTGGTAAAAATCGAGCGGGTAGGCGAGCGATACGGTCGCGACGTACGGTATGCGGTGCGCGATCATTATCTGGGATATGTCCTTGCGGTGCTGTGTCTTTCCACCCGGGGTAGTGGTAGTCCAGGCGCCAAGCGGGGTCGCGCCGCTTCGCTGAGTGCCGGTGTTGGAGTACATCTCATTGTTGTAGCAGACGTAGATAAAATCCGTCTCGCGCTCCGCGGCGCCGGAGAGAGACTGGATGCCGATGTCGTACGTGCCGCCATCGCCCG
The DNA here is from genome assembly GCA_002843005.1 of Candidatus Anoxymicrobium japonicum. Classification (NCBI taxonomy): domain Bacteria; kingdom Bacillati; phylum Actinomycetota; class Candidatus Geothermincolia; order Candidatus Geothermincolales; family Candidatus Anoxymicrobiaceae; genus Candidatus Anoxymicrobium; species Candidatus Anoxymicrobium japonicum. The sequence goes on from PHEX01000014.1 coordinate 7,315, forward strand.
CCCACACCAGCACGGTCGGCTTTTCCCCTGTCTCGCCGCGTTTGCCCAGCGCATTGAGGCCGGCGACAACGCCTGAGGCGCTCGCCCCTCCTGTAGCAAAGGCCACGTTCATTACGGGGAGGTTGATCGCGGACAGCGGGTATGCGCCCTGTACCACCGAGGTGCACGAGGCCACCACGATCAGTATCGTATTCTTGCCCAGCGCCTTGAAAGCTATCCGGAGCGCCAGGCTCGAAGGGCATCCCTGGCACGCCGTGCTCCCCGCAAGAAACAGCTCCTCACTGGTGAGGTCTTTTAATCTAATCACTGTCCATCAGTGCCTTCCACGTCGATCAATGCGCCCGCGCGTCATTCACTTTTCTTTAAGGAACCCGCCAAACTCGCGGAGTATCTCGCGGGAAACCTCGTGACTCGAAGTAACTCGCGAGTCCCCCCACGTGACCTCGTCCATGTCGCCGTCCCACGCTTTTTGGGTCATTTTCTCGATAAGCTCAAAGGTAACATCACGACCGCCGAGCCCGACTATCAGATTGCGCGCGGGAACATCCACCTTCCCGAACAGGGCTCCTTTTGTCTCCGTGAAAAGCGCGCCCTGATTGCCGTACGAGCAGTCGCGGTCGATAACCAGCAACCCTTCCCTGCCGGCGCAAAGATCGCGCAGTTCCTCCGTGGGAAACGGGCGGAAAAAGCGCACGCGCAACAAGCCTGCCTCTTTTCCCTGACCGCGAAGCGAGTCAACCGCCACCCTGGCCTCGGCGGCGATGCTTCCCATGGCTATGATCACGAAACGGGCGTCCGAGAGCATATACGATTCGACCAGCTCTCCGTGCCAGCGGCCGAACGCGTCATGGAACTCCTCTGCCGCGCGCTTGATGACGCCACGGGCGTTCTCATAACCGACCTGCATCGACTCCCGTGTCTCGCTAAAGTCCTCCGGATAGACGACCGAGCCGTGCGTGACCGGCTTGCGCGCGTCAAGCTTCCAGACAGGTTTGTAGGGGGGAAGGAAACCGGCGACCTGCTCACGGGACGGCACGTCCGCGTCCATATAAGTGTGCGATATCACAAACGCGTCCAGATTGAGCATAAGGGGCAACAGCACGGAATGATCCTCCGTGATTCTGAAAGCCTGTATGACGGTGTCCACAGCCTCCTGATGACTCGCGACATAGACCTGCAACCATCCGGTGTCGCGCTGACTCAGCGAATCCTGGTGGTCGCACCAGATGTTCCAGCCGGGCCCCAGCGCGCGGTTGACGTTAGCCATGACCACGGGAACCCTGATGCCGGCGGCGTAGTGCAGCATCTCGTGCATGTAGGCGAGCCCGTGAGAGCTCGTCGCTGAGAACGCGCGGACGCCTGTCAGCGAAGCCGAGACCAGGGCCGCGCAGGCGCTGTGCTCGGACTCGACCGGGATGTACTCGGCGTCCATCTTTCCCGCGGCAATGAGTTCTGCGATCTTCTCGATGATCTGTGTCTGCGGGGTGATCGGGTATGCCGGGATGACCTCTACGGCGGAGGCGTCGGCCGCCAGCGCGACGAGATGATCACCTGTCTCGAGCACCCTCACGACTTCTTCTCCTTGACCATGGAGATAGCGCCGGTCGGGCATTCAACCGCGCAAACTCCGCATCCCTTGCAGTACTGATAGTCGATCTCCACGCCTTCTTTTGTGATCGACGCCTCGGGACAGTAGACCCAGCAGAGGAGACAGTTGTTGCACTTGCGCTCGTCCCTGACAGGACGGAAGACGCGCCACTCACCCGTGTCGCCCGCGCAACCTTTCGTCGGTCTGGACAACGAGTTTATGTGACCTACATCGTTTTTCTCATTTTTCATAAGACACCGGTTTCAGACTTAAAGAACTGCCGTTTTCTTACGCCCTCATATCCGCGCGTGACAGCTTTCTCGTAAATCTCGAGGTTCCCTCTCTTGGAAGCGATCCCGCGCACAATACCAAGCGCTCCGTTCAGGTCAGACACCCTCGACTGGCAGGCCAGCGCGCCGAACAGGGGCAGGTTCACCATCGGCATGCCATCGACCTCGAGCCCGAGATCGAGCGCTATGCCGGTGGCGTCCAGGTAATAAACTTCCCTGGAGAAACACTCCGCCAGGCTCTCCGCCACCTCTCCTGGAGCGTTCACCATCAAACGGCCGCCGGATTTTATGCCATCCTGCAACGCCTTCTGAACAAGATCAACGCTTAACACCACCAGAAGATCGGGTTGATAGATCTGACTCCTTAGATCAATTGGGTTATCGTCAAGGCGCACAAACGCTTTCACGGGAGCGCCACGCCGCTCGGCCCCGAAAAAGGGGAACGCCTGAACGTGCTTCCCTCTCTCGTAGCCAGCCTGAGCCACCCAGGTGCACATGGTGACCGCTCCCTGGCCACCGAGGCCGTGTACCCTTATCTCAAACATTTAGTTCGTCCCCCTTCCCATGCTCCAGGATGGAGGTAGCGATAGTACACGGGAAGCTTGATGGTTGACTGGACATATTGTATTTGCGACTCTGTCCTGGATGGACAACCATAGCGCCTCCTTCCTGTGTCCAAAAGTTAAGTATAATGGAAAGAATGCTTATTCCAAGGCCGAAAATCCTGGTTGTCGATGATGATCGGGATCTCAAGAAAATCATCAATACGGCGTTGCCGAAGCGCAAATTCGATGTATATGCGGTATCAAACGGCAAAGAGGCGTGGGATATGGTCAAAAACCTGCATCCCGATATTGTCCTGCTGGACGTGATGATGCCCGGCCTGGACGGTTACGAGACATGCAAACGCATCCGCGATAACCCACAGACGCGAAACATCCCTGTGATAATACTTACGTCGCGTGTTCAACTCAAAGACAAGCTTGTGGGAATAGAGTCCGGCGCAGACGACTACATAACCAAGCCGTTCGACCCTCTCGAGCTTCAGGCCCGTATTGAAATGCACTTCCGCAGATACCTGCGCGACATGGACATGAGCCCGATCACCGCGCTTCCCGGCAACAATGCCATCGCGGACGCGCTTGCGAGCATTATTGAGTCCGGCCGCAAGTTCGCTCTTCTTTACGCTGACATCGACGACTTCAAAGCCTATAACGACTACTACGGCTTTATAGCTGGCAGCAAGGTAATCAAGATGACAGGTGGTGTGTTGACCGAGGCCCTGCGGAAGTTCGGCGATGAGAACGACTTCCTCGGACACGTAGGCGGAGACGACTTCATACTCCTGACCTCAATTGAAACTTCCGAGGACGTGTCCCGTGAAATCATCCGCCTTTTCGATGAGCGCATCCGGGAGCACTACCTCTCGGAGGATCTCGAGAAATGTTACGTAATCACGACAGACAGGCGGGGCTATGTGATGAAGTTTCCGATATTGACCATCTCCATCTCCATCATTCACAACAAATATCGCCAGTTTTCCGACTCTATCCAGATCGGAAAGATCGCCGCGGAGCTGAAAAAATACGCCAAAGACCTTGATGGAAGCGTCTACGTCTTCGATCGCAGAAAAAGTTAGCGAAAAGGAAAAGGGGTCAGGCACCGTCTACCAGATCCTCGGAAAGCCTGTCGTCCGTCGAAAGGAACTCCATCAACCTTTCCCATGCGACTCTGGACTCCAGGTACCAGGCAAAGGGATCGTGTTTCGGGGGCGCGTCGTATCGCGCGAGGTGTACGTTGTTCATGCACTCCTGGAAAGCGCGCTCATCCCCCTCCTTCATGAAATGAAGGCCCATCAACACCGAGGTCTTGAATATGAGATCCTCGAGATTGTCCTTCATGCACTGGCCCGGGTAGGGGTCGAGCTCCTCGACTTCGACGGAGCGAATGCCGGCGGTCGGAACCTGCCGGCGCAACTTTTCCCTCGCGTACACGAAACGATAAATATTTTCGCGGAAGTGCGCCCAGGCGGGAACGTGTGACTCGGGGGGCAGGTGCTTGATCGCAAGCTCGCGGTCGAGCAGGAAGTCGATGTCGAAAAACTTGCAGTTCACCAGGTAGTCGATGTCTTCTCCACGCCTGACGTTGGGGTCAAACGATATTTTTCGAAACACATCGCGGTGTATCACCATGTTGCCGCCGAAGACAAATGGGGTGGGTTTCAGCCTCGGCGCCTCCCCTATTATCCCAAACGCCTCGTTCATGGCGGTGACCATGGGCCACTCCCCCATCCACCACTCCTCGGGCGGCGGTAGCAGGTAGCTACCGTCGGGGCGCTGATAGTAACCCGCGATCGCGCCCACGAACTTCCCGTCACGTGTCGTGCCGATGTTCTCGAGGGCTTTGTCCATGTACGCAGGATCCTCGTAAATCTGGTCGTCGTCGAAAAGCACCGCGACCTCGGAGCGCGCGAGTTCCGCGACTATCAGACACATGTTGCGGATGTTCGAGTAGCCGGTGAGCGACAAAAGTCCCGAGTCAGTCTCGCTTTTGCCTTGCTTTCTTTCATCGTCCAGTAGCCCGCGCATCCGCGCCTCGAAAGAGTGTGAAACCACCGTGACGGGAAAGTTGTCGCGAAATGGGCTGATGAGATCCTTGACCTTGTCCTCAACCGCGCGCGCGATGTCCGCGCTCGTGGCGCTGGCGAGCACCACCACGTTGAAGTCGCGGTTGCGCAGTACCTTTATGCTATCGAGAGCCCTCGTTATAGTCCCCGGCTGATCGAGTGGAGTTGGATGGTCGTAGACGGCGTCCGTCTCGTTGAAAGACTCGCCCGCGGGTCGGCCCCAGTACGTCGGAATTACGATAGTAGCGCGCAATGCTGCTCCCCTTTCGTTTGTCAACCTGTTGTCAATCCGTCATTTAGAGCCCGGCGATCTCGCGTATCGCGTCGATGACGGCGCGATTCTGCTCGGGCGCGCCTATTGTGAGACGTATGTATCCCGGGTAACCAAGCGCCGCTCCGTCTCGAACGATTATGCCCCTCTCCAGCAACCGCTCGGGCAACGCGTCCGCCACGTAATCGTACTTAAAAAGCATGAAGTTCGCCTGCGTCGGCACGGGCGCCATACCCATGCCGTCAAGCTCAGACGCGAGAAACCGCTTTCCATCGGAGTTTACGCGCCTGCTGCGCTCTATGTGCTCGACGTCGTCCAGCGCCGCGGTAGCCGCAACCTGAGCGAGCCGGTTCACGTTAAACGGCGGACGCACGCGCTCGAGGCATGTCACGATCTGAGGGTGCGCGATGCCGTAGCCCACGCGAAGCCCCGCCAGTCCGTAGCACTTCGAGAACGTGCGCAATACAACCAGATTTGGATACTTCTCGATGTAATTCAAGCTGTTCGGATAGTCGGGGTCATCCACGTACTCTGCGTACGCTTCGTCCCAAATCAACAAAACATCCTCGGGCAGCCGGGCAAGCATCCTCTCAAACTCGGCGCGAGTGCATATAGCGCCTGTCGGGTTGTGCGGCGTGGCTATAAAGACCGCCCTGGCGCCGTCACCTGCGAGCTCGAGCATCCGGTCGATGTCGTGGCGGTGCTCAGCCAGCGGCACGTATGCGATCCGGGCGCCCATCACCATTCCGGAAAGAAAGTAAGAAGAGAAAGTCGGGTCGCCCATCACCGCCACGTCTCCGGGGTTGAAAAACGCATAGAACAACAGGTCTATGACCTCGTCCGTGCCGTTGCCGAAAACAAGGCTCTCCGGAGCGACGCCGAGCTTTTGCGAGAGCTTCTCGTGCAAAGCGACGCACGCGCCGTCAGGGTAAAGCGAGACATCCTGGAGCGCATCCCGAAGAGCCTCGACCGCCTTCGGCGATGGGCCCAGCGGGTTCTCGTTCGAGGCGAGCTTGATCACCTCTGTCACGCCGTACCGCGATTTAACGTCGTCTATGTCCAGACCTGGACTGTACACCGGCAGGCCCTCTATCTCCCTGCGCGCAATGCTCTCGAAATCAAAAGTCATGTTTTTCCTTGTGCTCAGCGCCACGTTCTCCGGGCTCCCTCGCCCCTTGGGGAGGGTTTCCTCCGGGCTCCCTCGCCCCTTGGGGGAGAGGGTTGGGGTGAGGGGTAAACACCCCCCACACTTTACATTATCGCAATATGCTCAGTCATCTTCGCGCTCTGATCCTCCCGCATCGCCAGAACCGCGATATCCCTTGTGCTTCTCCATCTCCCGGCGCGCCACCTCACGCTTCAGATCATCTCGCCTGTCACGCTGCGCGCGCGTTGGCGGCGCCACTGACTTTCTTATGCCTTTGTATATTTCAACAAGACCCGGCAGGCGCTTTGCCACGAAAATCACCTCCACCCGATAATACTACCGGACAACGCGCGTAAAGGAAGAGAAGTAACGCGTGTCAATCATGCAGGTCGCCATACACGCAAATCGTGCGCGACCTTGCCCGCCACGGTAATTTTCGCTATCATCGTTACTGTTCCACTGGGGGATCGTCTAGCGGTAGGACACTGGACTCTGGCTCCAGGTACGAGGGTTCGAATCCTTCTCCCCCAACCAGAGTCCGTGAATAGCAGTGCGATCGCCAGTCCGCCAGGATGCCCGTCATCCGTAAAGTTTTGAAAAGTTAAATGTGGCGCATTCGTCTAGCCTGGTCCAGGACGCCGCCCTCTCAAGGCGGTAACAGGGGTTCAAATCCCCTATGCGCTACCAGCCCCTTTCTGAAGCGATTTCCTGCCTTTTGTTACCGGTTGAAAACCCCTCAAAAGTGATTGTCGCTGATCAGGTGTCCGAACCACAGTGCTTGCACTTGATTGCAGCAACTTTGATTGTTTCGGCGCAGTAAGGACACTTCTTTAGTTGGTCTTGTTCTTGGTCTGCCTTTGTCCCAGTTGCACCTATAAACTGCTTCACCTCAATATTCACAGCGTCCCATGTTACTTCTGCAGGGCCGCCACAGTTTTCGCACGGGTAGATCATTGAGCCAGAAGAACCCTTTATCCAGCCTTTTTCGACCTCCGTTACCCTAGTGGGTATAGGGACTTTGTTGACGTGACCGCAGAATTCGCAATCTACATCTTGGGGTGGGATGAGGAACAGGTTGCCAACCAGTCTTTCGGAGAGGTCTTTTTCATTGTAGGACATCTTTCCTACCTCTCTCTTTAGCTAAGCGCCCCATTCCATAAATACTCGCAAGCGAACGCCGTTGCATCCGCGCCTGCTGCGTTCCGCTTCCTCCCCGTACTCACCGAGTACGACTCGGTCGCGCGGCCTTTTAAGGAACGGCGCATCGACGCTCTCGATACGTTACCGTATTTATGGAAAGGGGCACTAAGCCCACAAAGTTCTGTACTTTCCCTCTCCCCAAGACGAAGGTCACACCAAGACTACACCATGTGGCGCGATCTGTCACGTTTCCGAAGCTGAGTAATCGCGCGTTGCGCTATTCGATTCAGAGAAGCTTGAAACGATAAGCTATCTATGGCTAGACGGAACCGCGCCGCGCGTGCGAGACGCGGCTCAAGAGATTGCCAGGCCCAGCGGCACGGCCCAGATTCCCTCACCGAGATTGACCACTTCAACACCGTTGTACGCCAGGATGCACAGCCTGCACTCGGGGGTCGATTCCATGAATGTGCGAAGCGACCTGATATCTTTTTTGCGTAGTTGTTCCCCGGCCTTGATCTCTATCCCTACCACCTGCTCCCTTGTGTCTATCACCAGGTCAACCTCGCGCGTTTCGTCTATCCTCCAGTAGTTGACCGTCCATTCCGCACCGTGTGCTTCCATGATTCCCAGCAGATTCTGAAAGAAGTAAGTCTCATACATGAATCCTCTGAGCGGGTGGCCGGAGAGGTTTCGGCAACCGGCCATGTGGCAGGCAATCCCGGCATCGGAAAGAAACAGTTTTGGCGACTTCTTGATACCGCTTCGCAGGCTGCGCGTGTACGGGTGTACGCGCTGAACTACGAACAACTCCTCGAGCAATCCCAGGTATCGCTTTGCGGTGTTGTGAGGCAGCTCAGCATCTCTGGCCACCTGGTTCAAATTGAGAATCTGCCCGGTTCTGGCCGCAAGCAAACGGAGCATCGTCTTGAAGCCAACGAGGTTCTCAATGCGAGAGAGACACAAGATATCCCGCTCCAGATACGTCTGTTCGTATCCGGCCAGCCAGATCTCTCCTGCTTCCTTTGGAGAAAGCACGACCTGGGGCATTCCCCCGCGGATGACTTCATTGTCGGTCACCGGTTTCACGTCGAGGTTCCGGACTTTTCGCGGCTTGCGCATGAAGTCGAGCAGAAACGGCTCTTGCTCTATTTCCCGAGATATCTCCCTCCTGGTCATAGGCATCATCCGACGATATATGGCCTTGCCGGCAAGGCTTTCGGCGGTCGCTTTTTTCAGTGGAAGACTTGCCGACTCTGATAGCAGGAAGCGCCCTCGGCGCTCATCCCTTGCGACGGCCCTTTTGATCGCCGGAAACAATCCGTCTTCTTTTTGCGCCTCGTCGATTGTCACACGGTCATAGGAGGACAGCTCCGAGTCCGGGCTCTCCCGCAAAGCAACCTGAAGAACAGGGTCATCCAGGCTCACGTATTCCCTGTCCGCAAACCGGGGATCATTGACGAGCATGGTGCTCTTCCCAACCTGCCGCATGCCGGTCAAAACTACGACGGGCATGAATTTGAGCAGGCGGCCGATATCCGCGGATATCTCGCGGGGCACATACTTTTTAACAATGTGCGCTTTGCCTGATGTTGTGTGTTTTTCCTCAGCCATCCGGATTATGCCTCCCCATATGTGCCATCACATGGCAATATTATTGCCATGCATCTGCAAATATGTCAAGCATGTCAACAGTTTGACCAGACCCACCGATTTGTGTGAGGAGCCAAGAAAAGAAAGGTGGATAATGTCAAAAGTTGAAGTTTTTGATCCTTCGATGTGCTGTTCGACCGGCGTATGCGGCCCGGACGCGGTAATCACCTGCCCTCGATCCTGTGGGAGTTCGCCGTGCCATTCCTCAGCTTTCGTTCGCCAGAAACACACCCGGTTAACTTGGAGGACGATGGCTTTTCAAATCAAAACACTGGCAAGAGCTCAAAGGCCTTTTTGCAGTTTATGGACACAAGTCATCCGGTAGACAATTCAGAACAGCTTGATTGACCGCTCGAGCCAGCGCGACCGCTTCATCGGCCTCCGCTATCTCAGGCTCTTCCGCATCGCCGGGATAGCGGAATTTCCAGGCGTACTCTGTAAGAACAGCGGCTTTCCTTAGCAATGGCTCGGCAATTTCTTCGATATCGGCACATCGCTCGCCAAGTTCCACTAAGTTGTGAGTTTTGCGGAAAGGGACATCGTGCCAGCAGAGAAATGCCTTTAGCATCTTTTCAACTACCTGCTGGGCATGAAAAACCATGTCGGCGGTGATAGGTGGCTCCGCCGTTCTATCGTGGTCTGCCGCTCTCAGGTCGATCTGGGCCTTTGTGAGCCACTCTCTGGTTTCCGCGATTCTGGCTGCATCAAACGGCATAAAGCAACTTGCCCTCTCTTATCACCGTAGCGGCCAGGGAAGAGTTCAAATGCGCGCGGCTCTCGAAGTATCCGCTCGTCCACACCAGCACATCGGCCGCAGCGCCGGTGCCCCAGAGTTGCTCGTAGGCCAGTCTGCTGCGCCGCCGCTCCAGTGGCGCGTCATCCGGGACAATGACCAGGATGTCATAATCGCTGTCCGACCCTGAGTCATCGCGCGCCCTGGAGCCGAAAAGAAAAACCTTTTCCGGCAGATAAGCGGCTATCAACCGCTCAAGCACAGCATCCAGAGCCTGGTCTTTCGTTGTATTCATTTGCTTTTCCGCTTCTTCGATTTCACCACTCCGCTTGACATATTCTAGCATGGAGGCGCTATAGGCGGGATAAACAACTCAACGAGTGTAAGCTTCCATGCCTTGAGGCACACGTTCGCGACGAGGTGGAATGACACATGGATGTATGGACAAACTGATATCAATCGGTCAAAACGCAACAGTTGGGGTCAGGCCCCCTTTGTTGCGTTTTTCAAAGCGCGGGGCCAATCTGCAGATGCCCTTCCTCTGAACTGAGGGGGGTAACCGGTTCCAGACCAAGGAAATAAGATGCGACAACGCTCGCGCCGCCCACCTTGCCCCTGGCTATGGCGGTGTGATGGGGGAAGCCGCGCAGCACCTCGGCGTAGAGGGCGTCCACGTCATCCACGCTCACCCAGCCGTTGGAGCCGAACGGCTCGCCTGACGCGGCAATCACCTCCCCTTCCGCCAGCAGCACCTGCCACCCCTCCCAGGGGTTCTCGGTCACCCGCAGCATGGTGACGGGCCCCAGATCCATGGAAAGCTCGAGGGTGCCGCGCTTCCCCTCTTCCACCCCGGTGGACTCCGCCAGTATTCGGTGCATGTCCAGCACCTTTTTCCCGCTGCTGAACGAGGGAGGAAACACCCCGCAGTGCCACGCGGAGAAGACGTTGTCCATTTCGTGGTGCCTGTTGTTCCAGTCCGCGAGCCCCGCTGGCGAGCCCGCGAGCAGACTCAACAGATGCATGCTGAGTGCGCCGTGGACGTCTGCCTCGCACGCGCACGGGATTCCCCGCTCGGTCAACCTCGCCATGGCGAAGCACGGGCTTATCCCGTAGTCGTCCTGAAACGAGGTCCAGCACTGTACGGCAAGCCCGTCCAGCCCGTTTTCCGCGATGATATCCTCGAACGTCACTTCCATGCGCGCCATCCTGGAAAGCTCGAGATCGGAGGCGCCTCCCCTGTTGACCGTACCGTCCATGTCCGCGAACGTATCGCGCACACGCGCTTCGGCAACGGAATCCGCCCGCGAGTACACCGTGGATAGCGGGAGCGGCGCCACCCTGATGCCAAGCTTCCTGAGAAGCGACACCTCGTCGAACACGCAACTCTCGAAATCCGCGGGGCGCGGGCCGATCTGGCCGTACACAGCCCCCCTCACTCCATCCACCGCGCGGCAAACCCGCGCGAACTCGGCGAACGCGTCTGTGAAATCCCGGGGATAGGCGATGGCGCGGCGGGGAAAGCAGAACCTGGCCTCGCGATGTCGCAGGGCTGTAGCTATAGATATCAGTCCGCAGAACGCGTCGCGCCTGGAACCCCGCGTGAGCCTGCCCTCTTCCCCGATGCCGAACAGCAGCACCGGCTTCTCGACGCGCCCAAGCGCGGCCAGCGCCGCCGGTATCTCGTTGCCGAAGTTCAGCGCCCCCACCACGACTCCGGCCACGCCGGAGTCCTCGAAGAGCGCCGCCGTCTTGCGGGCTTCCTCGGGTGTCTGCACCAGCCCGTTGGCGGTCAGTTCAGGCCCCGGAGCAACCGGCGCCACCCCCGCCGCGCGCAGCGACTCCATCACGTCGTCCCTGACCGTGATGGCCAGTTCCTGGTCGAATAGGGTGCGGCTGGCGGGTACGAATCCCAGCTTGACAGGTAATGACATAGCGACCTCCAGCAACGTTAGACTGCCATCCGATTGTGAAATTGGTGAAGTTTCATTGACCGTATGAAGCATCTTCTCCGTGCTTGCGTTGAAAATGTCGATCGACCAGCGCGCGGTCGAGCTCGGCGGTCGCCGGATCCAAGGCCAGCGTAAGAAGCGCCAACCTCGCGAGTTCCTCTAAGACAACGCTGTTAAAGACCGCTTCTTCAGGCGTTTCTCCCCAGGTGAAAGGACCGTGGGAGGCAACCAGCGCCATCGGGACTTCCCGGTAGGAAAGCCTGTCGAACGCATTGACTATCCGTCCGCCGGTTTCGGCCTCGTAGTCACCGGTGACCTGCTCGCCGGCAAGGGGTTCCGTGCACGGGACGCTCGCGGGAAGATGATCCGCGTGGGTTGTGCCGAGGCAGGGGATCGGCCTCATGGCCTGCGCCCATGCGGTGGCGCAGGTCGAGTGCGTGTGCGCGACCCCACCGATGAGTGGGAAAGCCCTGTACAGGGCGGTGTGGGTGGGCGTATCCGATGAGGGCTTGAGGACGCCCTCCACAAGATTGTTATCCAGATCGACAAGCACCATGTCGTCCGGTGAAAGCTCGTCGTAAGGCACTCCGCTTGGCTTGATGGCGACGACCCCCTCTCCCCTGTCGATGCCGCTCGCGTTGCCGAACGTGTAGAGGACAAGCCCCCTGGCTTGCAGCTCCATGTTGCACTTGTATACGGCGTGCTTCAACTCGATCAATGAGCCCATTGCCTTTATCACCTCCCTGCCAACTCGACGAACCCGCCAAGCCGCAGATATTCCAGGTAAGCACGGGAGTACAGCTCGACGGATTCCGGCCTGGGGCGGAACTCCATATCAAAGCCGCACGCCATCGCCCGTTGCGCCTCGACCACGTCTGAGTATACGCCGCTTGCGGTGGCGGCGAACATCGCCGCCCCCAGTGCGCAAGTCTGCTCCGAAGCGGCAACACTGACACGTGTGTCGAGCACGTCCGCGAGCGTCTGCATCACGAAAGACGCCTTGCGGGACACGCCGCCCAGCGCGATCACCTCCCTGACCGGAACGCCTTCCGAGGCGAACCTGTCGGATATCGTTCTCGCGCCAAAGCAGGTGGCTTCAACCAGCGCCTTAAACACGTCAACGGCGTCGCTCCCGAGGCTCAGGCCGGTGATGGCCCCCTTCAACGTCTGATCCGCGTCCGGAGTACGCCGGCCATTGAGCCAGTCCAGCGCCAGCACGCCGGCGGGATCCACCGGCCTCTCGACCGCCTCCGCGATCAGGCGATCCATAATGCCGTCGGAAATCTTAGAGATGAGACCCGCGAGCTCCGGCGCGGCAAAGTCAGGCTCGTCCCCTGTGAGTGGCCACATCAAAAGTTGCTTGAACCACGCGTACACATCGCCGAAGGCGGACTGGCCAGCCTCCATCCCGAGCATGCCGGGTATTATAGAGCCGTCGACCTGCCCGCAAATACCCTTTACCAGCTTGCCCTCCATCTCCTCCGCGGGGGCGACCAGCATGTCGCACGAGGCGGTGCCAATCACCTTGGCCAGAGTGTACGGTGAAATCCCGGCGCCGACAGCTCCCATGTGGCAATCGAAGGCGCCCACTCCCACCACGGTGTTCCGCCTCAGGCCGAGCCTCTCCGCCCAGGCGGGCGACAGCACCCCGGCGGGCACGTTGGAAGTGAAGGTCTCCGAGTACAGCCTGTCGCGCGTCCCGGCGAGGAGTGGGTCTATCCCCGCCAGGAACTCCTCGGGCGGAAGTCCGCCAAACGAAGGGTGCCACATCGCCTTGTGCCCCGCGGCGCACCTGCTCCTCTTGAAAGACATCACGTTTCTGTTGTCGGTGAGCAGGACCGGCAACCAATCGCAGTGCTCCAGCCACGAATACGCGGCAGACCTTACCTTCTCGTCACGGCGCGACGTGTGAAGTATCTTCGACCAGAACCACTCGGCGGAGTATACGCCGCCCTCGTACTTCGTGAAATCCTCGCCGCCCCACGTCCTGGCGGCGTCGTTTATCTCCGCCGCTTCCTCGACTGCGGTGTGATCCTTCCAGAGCATGAACATGGCGTCGGGATTGTCGTGAAACTCCGGGTGAAGCGCCAGCGGCGCCCCGGCCTGGTCGATCGCGACGAGTGTAGATCCGGTAGTATCCGCCGAGATGCCTGTTATCGACTCCGCCGTGCCTCGCGGGCTTAGCGCGAGCGCCTCTCTAACGGTCGCTTCCATCCCCTCGATATAATCAAGGGGGTGTTGCCTGAAGCAGCTCTCTCTGGGAACGCAGTAGAGGCCTTCGCCCCAGCGTGGGTAGTCGAAGACAGACTGGGCCGTCTCCTCGCCGGTTCTCGCGTTGACCACCACCGAACGCACCGAGTCCGTTCCAAAATCTATTCCCAGCACATGTTCGTCCAATCGGATCCACTCTCCGTCCCAGCCTCTCGGCCGCCGGGCTATGTCTTACATCAGCGCAAAAATTTGCCAGCGTCGGGGTTGTTCAGGTCTGAATTGCTTCATGATTTCTTTCCTCCAGATTAGAGAACGCCGTGATTTTACCACGAATCACTTCTTTCCGGCGCCACGATTTCATCTATCTAAAAGACTGTAATCCTAGATTGGGAAATCATGTCATAGATCGTGAAAAGAGTCTTCCTCCAGGTGTTTGCACAACCTGTTTGCAAGCGCCTGAATGTCATCCGATCCGTCAACGAAAATCCACTCGTCCGGGCCACCCATGAACCAGGCGCGCTCCGCAGTAAAAAACCTGCATTCTTCATCGTCAAGGATGAACCTCAGCGTCTTTCTTGATCTCGCCAGGCATCACCACACCAGCTTATAACCATTTCCGGCGGGAAAACAATATACTGCTCTCAAAAACCGGGCGGAAGAGATTGATTTGCGCATCGCCGCGCTTTTAGAGACGCGGGTCAGTGAGGCAGTCCTCTATGGCGCGCGGGCGCGCCACCACCTAAGATGAAAATGTCTCAGTGCGGTTCGTGCCACCTCGCCCCCTGGGGGAGAAGGTTGGGGCAGAACCCCCCTAGCCCCCCTTGTCAGGGGGGTACCTCGCCCTCCACCTTAATCCTCCCGCCGTCTAAAGGGGAGGAGATCAGAAGGGATTATTTTCGGAGCATGTCGATGAAAACGAGCGTCCAGAGAGAACTTGCGGTGATGCTGAACACTCCCGCCGTCGCGGAAGCGATCGCCCAGGCGATGGCGAACGATGATGCGCTCAACGCGACAAAGATGACGTTGTGATGGCGATCCGCGACTGTGAATACCCATGAGAGCGGCGTCGCCAGCACGGTGATCAGAATCACCATGGTGATCGCGCCCATGAAGGTAATCGCCATTGCGTAGAGCCAGGCCACCAGCATGTCTCTCGAGTAATCCTTGAAAAGCGCGACAGCAAGCCGCACCGACTCACGCATGCTCTTGCCCTCGAGCACGAGATAACGCGCCGTAAGCTCAAACATGATGCCCGCGAGGATTAAGACCACGATAAAACCAACGCACAGGATGAGCGCTCCGAAACAAGGAAACACAAACCCTTTTTTGCCCGTGAACCGCCAGAAAAGGGATAAGGGCGCCGCGAAAGCCGCAAGGACGAGAAGATAGCCCAACGTGAGCGCGAATATCTGAGGAAAGTATTCCCTTGCGCGCCGGAGCGCATTCTTGAGCCCGGACGGCCTCTCATTTTCAATATCGGAAACCGCGTCAATAGCCGCCGCCTGAGCGAACGCGCCGGTCGCAAGCACGGCTATTCCCATGAGAACTCCGGCAATGATGAACATCGCCTCGAGAGCCACGTTTCCGTGGGCGATATCACATATCATGGCGCCGATTTTGTGTGTTGGGTTCGCGCTTGTCAGACCACGCGGGATCGGACTCTGCGCCCACAGGCTAAAGCCCTGCGCGCCTCCGCCGGCCAGAGCCATGACAAAGGCTACCGGCCACAGGTAGCGGTTCCGCCGTACATGCAGCCACGCTCGTTTCAGAACCTCAAAACCGTCGTTGACCAAGCGAATGCCTTTCGCGTGGCGGTTAGCGGCGTTGCAAAGTTTCTTGAAAACGCATATTTTGGTTTGACCCCATTATGCGTTTTCCTCGACGGTACACGAGAGTTTTCCGATGCCTTCAATCGCCATTTCGACGCGATCCCCGCGCTCGAGCGCGCCCACGCCGGCGGGGGTGCCGGTCAATATCACGTCTCCGGGGCAAAGCGTCATGACGTTTGAAACAAACGCGATGAGTTCCGGCACGCCGACAATCATTTCAGACGTGTTCGATTCCTGCGCGAGGACGTCGTTGACGCTAAGCGAGATGTCGAGTCCACCCGGTTCGAGTTCCGTCTCTACCCAGGGGCCCAGCGGGCAGAATGTGTCGAAATTCTTGGCGCGCGTCCACTGGCCGTCGGAGGCCTGCAAGTCCCGGGCGGTGATGTCCATTGCGCACGTGTATCCGAGGACGAAAGACAGCGCATCGAGCGCGGACACATCGCGCGTTTCCTTTCCAATGACAACGGCCAGTTCAGCCTCATAATCGACCTTGCGCGAACGCCCGGGATAGCGAATCACGCCTCCCGGCCCGATAACGGCGCTCGGCGCCTTCAAGAATATCGTGGGCTCGTCGGCCACCTTCATTTTCAGCTCATTCGCGTGATCGCGATAGTTCAAGCCGATTCCGATTATCTTTGTCGGCTCAACAGGGGCCAGCAACGTAATGTCGTCGGCGGCGAGCTTCTCACGCGATTCTACGGCGCCGTCATACGGCGCCCACGCGACAGGCTGGACACAGTCTGCCGAGTAAATGCCGTAACCAATTCTGTCCTTGTGGGAGTATCTAACAAGCCGCATATTCACCCCTTAACTTTGGGAGCAGGTTTTTTTAAAGTCGATCGTCCGTCCAGAGGGGTCAGGCACCGTCTACCAAGGTTAAGGCTGCTGCTTTTTGTGCGTGAGCCCGAACTCGATGGAGTCAACCAGCGCCTGCCACGACGCCTCGATGATGTTCTCGCTCACTCCAATGGTGCCCCACGATTTCTCACCGTCACCGGTCTCAATGAGAACGCGGGTTACCGCGCCGGTTCCTTTCTTCTCGTCCAGCACGCGAACCTTGAAGTCGGTAAGTTCGATATCTTTGAGTTCGGGATAACTCCTGCCAATAGCAATCCGTACCGCCCGGTCAAGCGCGTTGACAGGGCCGTTTCCTTCCGCCGTCGCGATAAGCCTCCTGCCGCCAACGTGGATCTTGACCGTCGCTTCTGTCGTGACTTTGCCGTCCTCGCGCTTCTCCATGATGACGCGGAATGACTCTAGACGGAAGAACTGCTTGTGAGTGCCAAGCGCTTTGCGAACAAGCATCTCGAAAGAGCCATCCGCCGCCTCGAACTGGTACCCGACATGCTCCAGTTCCTTGATTTGCTTGAGGATGGCGCGAAGCTGGGTCGGGTTGGCGTCCAAGTCGAACCCGAGCTCTTTCGCTTTGAGTGTGATAGTCGATTTGCCCGAAAGTTCCGAGACCACGATACGCTGGATGTTTCCGACCAGTTCGGGCCGGATATGCTCATAGGTTCGCGACTCGCTCTTGACGCCGCTGGCATGGATACCGCCTTTGTGCGCAAACGCGCTCATGCCAACAAACGGCTGATGGGCGTCAGGGTGAATGTTCGCGAGCTCACTCACGTAATGAGCGAGATCGGTAAGACCGGCGAGCCGATCACGCGGCAGGCAATCGATGTCCATCTTGAGCGCGAGGTCTCCGATGACCGAGCAGAGGTTGGCGTTCCCGCACCGTTCGCCATAGCCGTTGATCGTTCCCTGCGCCATCTTCACGCCCTCATGGATCGCGGCGAGCGTGCTCGCGACGGCGCATTCGCAATCATTGTGGGCGTGGATGCCGAGAGGCGCCGATGTTCTGGCGCGAACGTCCCTTGTAATGGAAGCAATCTCGTTGGGAAGCGCACCGCCGTTCGTGTCACACAACACGACCCAGTCCACCCCCGCGCCCGCTGCGGCTTCCACAGCCTGGAGCGCGTAAGCCGGGTTTTCCTTGTAAGCGTCGAAGAAGTGCTCCGCGTCGAACAGCACCTCGAGCCCTTTCTTCTTCAGATATGCCACGGACTCCTGGATCATGAAAAGATTCTCGTCCAATGAAATCTTCAATGCCGTTTGTACGTGAAAGTCCCACGCTTTGCCAACGATACACGCCACCGGTGCGCCGGATGCCACAAGCGCCTTCATCTCCTTGTCCCGCGACGCTGACGTCAAAGCGCGGCGTGTCGAGCCGAAAGTCACGAGCTTCGCGTTCGCGAGCCGCAGCTTTGACGCTTCGGCAAAGAACTCCAGATCCTTGGGGTTCGAGGCCGGATAGCCGCCCTCGATGTAATGCACCCCGAACGAATCCAGCCGCTTGAGAATCTTCATCTTGTCCTCGAGCGAGAACGACACGCCCTCGCGGGCGGCGCCATCTCGGAGCGTCGTATCGTATATGAATACGTCTGGCAATGTATCCCTCTCTCTGTATGGCTTAATCGGCTAAGGTGCCGTGATCTTTCGTGAACTCCTTGAACTCGCGCATCAGTTTTACCGTCAAAGGCCCCGGCTTCCCGTCCGCGATCGGCCTGCCGTCAATATGGGTCACCGGCGCGATCTCGGCCGCCGTCCCGGTCAGGAAACACTCATCCGCGGTATAACACTCCACGAGCGATAGATGTTCTTCGCGGATCGGAACCCCTGCCTCCCCGCATATCTGGAACACCGCCATCCTTGTGATTCCGTTGAGCGCGCCATCGTTGGTCGGAGGCGTAATGACTTCCCCATCCAGCACGACGAAAAAGTTGTCCACCACGCACTCGGTGACGTAACCGCTGTCGTTCAACACCAGGCCCTCGTCCGCGCCCGCGTGCTGCACCTCGATGTGTGCGAGTATGTGGTTCAGGTAGTTGAGCGACTTGATCTGCGGGCTCAGCGAATCCGGGTTGTTGCGGCGGGTCGAGACCGTAACCAGCTTGAGCCCGCGCTGATACACCTCGTCGGGATATATCTTGATGGTCGACGCGATGATAATGACGCTCGGATTAGCGCATTTGGAAGGACTCAATCCCAGGTCGCCCTTGCCGCGCGTGATCACCAGCCTCACGTAGCCGTCTGTTATGCCGTTGGCCTTGACGGTCTCGCAGACCTTCGCTTTGAGTTCCGAGAGCGCCATCGGGATGTCGAGCCGTATCACCTTCGCGCCGTTGTACAGGCGTTTGAGGTGCGCGTCGAGCATGAAGACGTTGCGGTCATAAACTCGTATGCCTTCAAACACGCCGTCGCCGTACAGCAGACCGTGGTCAAAGACGGACACTTTCGCGTCCTCTTCAGGAACAAGCTCACCATCAATAAAAATTTGAAGCCCCATGGCCACTCTCAACTCCCCTCCCGGACATACCTGACGATAAGGTCGCCCACCTCGCGCGTTCCCATGCCCATCTTTCCAGCCGACAGGCTCTTTATATCACCCGCGCTCAAAGACCGGATGATCGCGTTCTCGATGCGGGCGGCCGCCTTCTTCTCCCCCAGGAAATCAAGCATCATCTGCACGGCCGCGATCGCCGCGAGCGGGTTTATCACGTTCTTGCCGGTGTATTTGGGCGCTGAACCGCCTATGGGCTCGAACATCGAAACACCGTCCGGGTTCAGGTTGCCGCCGGCGGCGATGCCCATCCCTCCCTGTATCATGGCGCCCAGGTCGGTGATGATGTCCCCGAACATGTTGTCTGTCACTATCACGTCGAACCACTCCGGGTTCTTCACCATCCACATGCAGGTCGCGTCTACGTGCGCGTAGTTGGTGGTGATGCCGGGGTACTCGAGCGCGACATCGTTGAACGTCCTCTCCCAGAGATCCTGCGCGTAAGTAAGCACGTTGGTCTTGCCGCAAAGCGTGACTTTGTTGTCTTTTCCGCGCCGCGCACATGTCTCAAACGCGAACCGGACGCAACGCTCGACGCCCCTGCGAGTGTTCACAGACTCCTGAACCGCTATCTCGTGCGGAGTGCCCTTGCGGGTGAAGCCGCCCGACCCCACGTAGAGGCCCTCGGTATTCTCACGAATGATAACCATGTCGATGTCCTCGGGCCCCTTGTCTTTCAACGGACAATCAACCCCCGGATACAGCTTCACAGGGCGAAGGTTGATGTACTGGTCGAAGTCGAAACGTAGCCTCAGCAGGATGCCGTGCTCGAGGATGCCCGGCCTGACGTCCGGATGCCCTACCGCGCCAAGGAGTATCGCCTTGAAACCTTTGAGTTCCTCGATCGCGTCGGCGGTGAGCGTTTCGCCTGTCGCCAGGTACCTGTCTCCACCGTAATCGAAATCCCTGGTCTCGAAATCGAAGCCAGACACCTCGGCTGCCGCCTCCAGGACTTTCAGACCCTCGCGCGAGACCTCCGGACCGGTGCCGTCACCAGGTATAACCGCTATTTTGTGCATGCCTCTCCAGTTGCCCCTCCCGCCGGTGATGCCGGCGCTATGATTGTTTCCTGACGTATTCGATGAGCCCGCCGGCGTCCATAATGCGTTGCATAAACTCAGGATATTTCGCGATCGTGAACGTCTCCCCTTTCGTCAAATCGTCAATCCTGCCCGCGTCGAGATCCACTTTCAACTGGTCGCCATCATCGATCGCCACGACCGCTTCGGGCGCTTCAATCAACGGCAATCCTACGTTTATCGCGTTGCGATAGAAAATGCGCGCATACGACCCGGCAATGACGCACGACATTCCTCCACCTTTGATCGCCAGCGGAGCATGCTCCCTGGACGATCCCGAGCCGAAGTTCTCGCCACCCACGATGATATCACCCGGCTCAACCCGATTCACGAACTCGGGGTCGTGTCCCTCCATCAGGTGCCTGCCAAGTTCGACAGGGTCATTTGAAATCAGGTATGTCGCGGGAAGTATGAGGTCGGTGTTCACGTTATCGCCAAACTTGTGAGCCTTGCCTTTTAGCGTCTCGCGAGAGGCCATCATGCTATCTCCCCTGGGTCTGTTATGGCGCCGGTCACCGCCGAAGCCGCGGCAACGGCGGGATTTGACAGGTACACCTCGCTTGTGCGATGTCCCATCCTGCCTTTAAAGTTCCTGTTTGTCGTAGAGACCGCTTTTTCGCCCGCAGCAAGCACGCCCATGTGACCGCCCAGGCAAGGCCCGCACGTCGGGGGAGATATCACCGCTCCCGCGTCTAAGAAAATATCGAAAAGACCCTCTTCCATTGAGCGGCGGTAAACGCGCGGGCTTCCCGGAATGATGATTAGCCTGACACCTTTCGCGCACTTCTTTCCGCGAAGCACTTCGGCCGCCAGCCTGAGATCCTCAATCCTGCCGTTCGTGCAAGAGCCGATAACCACCTGATCCAGTTTCACGTGTGGGGCGCTCGTGACGGGCACGGCGTTGCCCGGAAGCGATGGCAGCGCGACCTGCGGCTCGAGCTCGCCAAGGTTGATGTCGATCTCGTCGACGTACCCGTGCCCGTCCGGCTCGATGCCGCTCTCGGGCGCATTCACCCCGACGTCTTTCAGGTACGTGGCGGCCTTTGAGTCGATCGGGAATATCCCGTTTTTCGCGCCCGCCTCGATGACCATGTTCGCGACGGTCAGCCGGCCTTCCACGCTTATGCTTTCCACCCCGGGGCCGTCAAACTCAATAGACCTGTAAGTCGCGCCGTCCACGCCAATGAGTCCGATGAGATAGATAATGAGATCCTTGCCACCGACCCAGCGGCCCGGCTTTCCGGAAAGCCTGACAAGTATCGCCTCCGGAACCTTGAACCACGTTTTCCCCGTCGCCATAGCCGCCGCTATGTCCGTGGAACCCATGCCACTCGAGAAGCATCCGAGAGCGCCGTACGTGCAGGTGTGACTGTCCGCGCCAATGACAACCGCACCGGGCTCGATCAACCCCTCCTCGGGAAGGAGAACGTGCTCGATCCCCACGTTGCCGCCATCGTAGAAATGTGACAGGCCCTGTTCGGACGCAAACCGTCTGACGTACGCGCACTGGTCGGCCGACGCGATGTCGCGGTTCGGGGTGAAGTGGTCCAGCACCAGGACAACCTTGTCAGTGTCAAACACCGACTCGCGAGCGAGCCTGCCGAACTGCTCTATCGCCAGTGGAGCGGTCACGTCGTTCGCCAGAACAATATCCACAGAAATCTCGATGAACTCATGCGGCTCGAGAGAATCACGCCCGGCGCGGCGCGCGAGGATATTTCTTGTCTGACTCATCGCTCAACCTTTTTTCTGATCACCTTGTTGACCGCGTTCAAGTACGCGCGGGCGCTGGCCTCGACGACGTCAGTAGACAATCCACGGCCCACGACCCGCCTTTCGCCAATGTCGAGCTGCACCGTCACGTCACCCAGGGCGTCCAACCCGCCTGTTATAGCCTCTACCGCAAACGAATGCAACTTAGCGTCTATGCCAAGCGCTTCCCGTATCGCCTTGCACATAGCGTCAATCATTCCATCGCCGATCGCCCTCTCGGTGACGTGTACACCCTCACTTTCCAGCGTGACGGTGGCGCTCGGTGGCGCTTCTTTGCCGCCGCTGTGAACCTCATAAGCGGTGAGCTTCCACTCCTGCCCCTCGGTTCTCATGTACTCGAGGGCGACCGCCTCGATATCCTCTCCTGAAAGCGAGCTCTTCTTGTCGGCCAGTTCCTTGAAACGCGCGAACGCCTGGTTGAGCTCTTTCTCGCTGAGGTAGTAACCAAGGCGCTCGAGCTGTTCTGAAAGCGCGTGTCTCCCCGAGTGCTTTCCTAAGACGATGTCGCTCTCTACGAGCCCCACGCTCACCGCGTCCATTATCTCGTAGGTCGTGGGCTCCTTGAGAACGCCGTCCTGGTGAATGCCGGACTCGTGCGCAAAAGCGTTCTTCCCCACGATGGCTTTATTTGGCTGAACGGGATAACCGGTAAACAGGCTCACCAATCTGCTTGTCTTGCTTATCTCCGTGGAGTTGATGCCTGTGGTCAGGGGAAGCCGATCGTGCCTGACCTTGAGAGCCATCACGATCTCCTCGAGGCTCGCGTTGCCGGCGCGCTCCCCGAGCCCGTTCACCGCGCACTCTACCTGTCTCGCGCCCGCCTCGCAGGCGGCAAGCGAATTCGCCACAGCCAGCCCGAGGTCGTTGTGACAGTGCACACTGATGGTCACACCCTCGATCCCCGGCACATTCTCGATTATGCCTCTCACCAGCTCTTCGAACTCGCCAGGAATAGAGTAACCCACGGTGTCAGGGATATTCAGGACGGTGGCGCCTTCTTCTATCGCGGCCTGGAGCACCTCATACAGGTACGCCGGCTCACTGCGTGTCGCGTCCATTGGCGAGAACTCGACATCCTGACAATGTGACCGCGCGTGAGCCACGGCCGACCTCGCCGCGTCCAGCACCTGGCCGCGCGTCATGTGAAGCTGATGCTCGAGGTGAATGTCGGACGTGCTGATAAACGTGTGGATGCGCGGCCTGGCGGCGGCGCGAACCGTATCCCAGGCCCTGTCGATATCGTCAGCTTTCGCGCGCGCGAGCGCGCATACGACAGACGATTCGATCTTCGACGCTATCCGCCTGACAGAGTTGAAGTCCCCCTGGCTCGTCGCGGGGAATCCCGCCTCAATGATATCTACTCCCAGGCGCTGCAGTTGCTCGGCTATCTCCAGCTTCTCGCGCGCACCCAAACTGATGCCCGGCGACTGTTCGCCATCACGCAAAGTTGTATCAAAAATAGCGATCCTGTCTTCCACCCCGAACCAATCCTCCTGTTAAGTCGCCACTTAACTTTTGGAGGTCAGGTCTTTTTTTAAGTTGCTGGCATTCAGTCCAGATAACGTGTGCCAACTTAAGAAAAAAGACCTGACCCCCAAAAGTTAAGCGCGTTTTTATTTGTCAAAGAGACAGAAACCACACGGCATCAACGCCGTCCTGCGACTCCAGCTCCGTGATCATCTCGCCCGTTAGCGGCACATCGAGATTCAGTCCCATCCCGGCTTTCCCGTCAATCGCTTTGCGGCCGACCTGGAGACCGCTTATGTTTATCTTCCGAGCGCCGAGGACTGTGCCCACTTTGCCAATCATGCCCGGGCGATCCTCGAACACCACGAACGCCATGTACTCGCTCGGAACAATCGCTATGTCGTAATCGAGCACATTGACGAACATCTCCTGGTTGACCCCGATAAGTGTCGCGCCGGCCGTGACTGTCGAGTCTTGCTGGATGGCGGTAACCTGTATGCGGTTCACAAAATCACGCGATCGCCTGCTCTTGCTCTCTTTGACGGTGATGCCTCTCTCCATGGCCAGGACAGGCGCGTTCACGTACGTCACCGCGTCTGAGGAGATGTTCTCAAAAAAACCTTTGAGGAAAGCGATCGACAACAGCGAGGTGTCGTGTTCGCTGATGTCACCCAGCGTCTCAAACTCTATCTCGTGTATGGCGCCGCGTGTAAAGTTCACAAACAGGCGGCCAAGCTTCTCGCAAAGGGGCATGAAAGGCCGCAATGTCTCCACAACATCCATTCGCGGCATCGCGATGTTTACCGCGCCGCTGACAAAACCGCCGGTGAGTCCCGCTGCCACCTGGTCGGCTATCGCCACCCCTGCCTTGTACTGCGCCTCTCTGGTGCTCGCTCCAAGGTGTGGGGTCACGACGACTTCAGGCATCCCGCACAGCGGGTTCCCTTCCTCGGGAGGCTCACACTCGAATACGTCTATAGCCGCTCCAGCCACCTTGCCATCCTTGATGGCGTTCGCGAGCGCGGCCTCGTCGACGATGCCGCCGCGCGACACGTTCACGATACGCGCTCCATTCTTGACGATATCGAACTGCTTCTCTGAGAGAAGGTGGAACGTGTCCTTGTTCTTTGGCACATGAAGTGTAATGAAATCGGCATCGACGAGAACCTCGTCAATGGTGGACTTCATGTCGATGTTATAAATCTTTGCCTTCTGGCTTGAGATGAATGGGTCGTACCCGATAAGCTTCATGCCAAACCCCGAAGCCCTCTCCGCGACAAGCGCGCCGATTCGCCCTATGCCGATGATGCCCAATGTCTTCCCGTAAAGTTCGACTCCCTGGTATGCGGAGCGCTTCCACTCCCCCCTGGCAAGCGACGCGCATGCCGCCGGGATATTGCGCGCGGTCGCCATCAGCATCGCCATCGTATGTTCCGCCGCTGAGATGATGTTGCTCTCCGGGACGTTCGCGACCATGATGCCCCTCCTGGTCGCCGCGTCAACCGCGATGTTGTCCACTCCTATGCCGGCACGGCCTATCATCTTGAGATTGTGAGCTTTCTCGATCGCCTCGGCGTCCACCTGAGTGCCACTACGGACGATCAGCCCGTCATAATCGCCGATCTTCGCCAGGAACTCGTCGCGCGACATGCCTTCAAAAACGTCGACGTCAAACCGCTCTTTTAGCTTGTCCACGCCCTCAGTGGATATCTTCTCCGCGACCAAAACCTTCAACCTGGAATTCTTGCCCATCTATCTCTCCAGTCATCGAACTCATGTCCGTAGCTAATGCCAAACTCGTTGCGGTAGACGGTGCCTGACCCCTATAATAGCTTTAACGCCGCGGCCACGCCGCGGCCGACCTCTACCGGGTGTCCCAGCTTCTCGAGCGCTAACTCGAGCGCCGCTATCTGGGTAATGATGTCAAACTGATCGAAAAATCCGACGTGGCCAAGCCTGAATATTTTTCCCTTGAGCTTGCCCTGCCCACCCGCTATGAAGACTCCGAACTCATTGCGCATGAGACTGGTTATGTCTCCTGCGGAGATGCCGTCCGGCGCCCACACTGAGGTGGCGACAAACGCCCTTGAGCGATCGTTCGCCACGAAACGCAGGCCCAACGCCTCGACGGCGGCTTGTGTAGCGCGAGCAAACCTCTCGTGTCTCGCATACGTCGCGGGACGCCCTTCTTCCTTTATCATCGCAATCGCCGCATCCAGCGCCTGCACCAGCGTGATGGCCGGCGTGTACGGCGTCTGCGGCGGCGTCTTCTTCTGCGAGTCGCGCGCCGCTGCAAAAGAGAAATAGTACGAAGGACACCTGGCGGCGTCAACGGCTTTCCAGGCCCTGTCGCTGACAGCCACAAACGCGAGTCCGGGCGGCGTCATCAACGCCTTCTGCGAGCCACTGACGCAAAGGTCCACGCCCCACTCGTCCGTCTTGAGGTCGACCGCGCCGAGCCCGCTGATGGCGTCCACCAGGAAAAGCGCGTCGGTCTTCGCGACGATTCTCCCGAACGCTTCCACGTCGTTGACTACACCTGTTGACGTCTCGCTCTGTGTGAGCATCACGCCTCTGGCGTCGGGGTTGGCGGCAAGCGCGCGTTCGAGCTCTCCGGGATCCGCGCAGTCACCCCACTCGTACTCGACGACCACGACATCAAGGCCAAACGCGCAGGCAATCTCGACAAGCCTTTCGCCGAACTTACCGCCGGCGAACGCCAGCACCCTGTCCCCCGGCGAGAAGCAGTTGGCGATCGCGCCTTCCATGGCCCCTGTCCCGCTCGACGTGAACAGAAGCACTTCGTTCTCGGTCTGAAATACGTACTTTAGCCCGTCCAGCACCCGCGCCAGCAACTCCCCGAACTCAGCGGATCGGTGGTGTATCATGCCCACCTGAGCAAGCCCAACGGCGAGTGGCAGAGGCGTCGGGCCCGGCGTGAATATGTAATCCTTTTTCAACAACGCCTCCTCAAAAGATCCCCTCGCTTACCAGGGGGGAGAGACCGGGGATAAACCCCCCTGGCCCCCCTTGTCAGGGGGGAATCCACCTGGCCCCCCTTGTCAGGGGGGAATTTATTCGTTGAGCCAGCTCATCATGGAACGTAACTTCCGGCCCAGCTCCTCGATCGGGTGCGCCGCTTCGACTTTGCGCATCGTGGCGAACGAGGCGCAGTTGGCCTGATTCTCGAGGATCCACTCGGTAGCGAACC
Source organism: Candidatus Anoxymicrobium japonicum (assembly GCA_002843005.1). Lineage (NCBI taxonomy): Bacteria > Bacillati > Actinomycetota > Candidatus Geothermincolia > Candidatus Geothermincolales > Candidatus Anoxymicrobiaceae > Candidatus Anoxymicrobium > Candidatus Anoxymicrobium japonicum. Next base: position 33,682 of record PHEX01000014.1, read on the forward strand.
TGCCGCTCTGTATCTCTTCCAGCATCTTTTTCATCTCTGAGCGAACCTCAGGGCTGATGACCCTCGGGCCGCGCGTGACGTCGCCGTACTCGGCCGTGTCGCTCACCCTGGCGCGCATCCCGCTGATGCCGTGGCGGTGGATGAGGTCCACAATCAACTTGAGCTCGTGGAGGCACTCGAAGTACGCGACCTCGGGCTGGTAACCGGCCGCGACCAGCGTGTCGAACCCTGCTTTGATGAGCTCGGATGTGCCTCCGCAGAGGACGGCCTGCTCGCCGAACAAATCGGTCTCGGTCTCCTCCTTGAACGTGGTCTCGAGTACGCCCGCCCTGGCGGCGCCGATACCAAGCGCGTATGCGAGGCCCAGTTCGCGCGCGTTGCCCGTGAAGTCCTGCTCGACCGCTATCAGCGCCGGAACGCCACCTCCGTCAACGAAGACCTGGCGCACCATGGGGCCGGGACCCTTGGGCGCGACCATGATGACGTCAACGTCCGCGGGCGGGAGTATCTGGTGATAGTGGATGTTGAAGCCGTGAGCGAAGAAGAGCGCGTTCCCGCTTTTGAGACCCGGCCTGATGCAGTCACGATAGACCTGCGCCTGCTGGTCGTCGGGAATGAGCATCACGATTATGTCGGCGTCCGCGGCGGCCTGTTCGACGAGCGCTACCGCGAGGCCGGCGGCCTTCGCCTCCTCAACGCCTGGGTCGCCCTCGCGCAAGCCTACCACTACGTCCATTCCGCTATCTTTGAGGTTCAGGGATTGCGCGTGGCCCTGACTCCCGTAACCGATCACCCCAATCTTCAGGCCCTTCAACACATCAAGGTTCGCATCGCTCTCGTAGTACATTTTCGCCATTTGCATCTCCTTTTTTCTTTCCTGTGTAACGCATAATGGGGTCAAACCAAATTATGCGTTTTTTCCTCCTGTGCTCTAATCATCCGTTGAAAACGCATAATTTGGTTTGACCCCATTATGCGTTTCTATCCTCTCGGGAGCGCGATGGTCCCGGTTCTGGCCAGTTCGACTATGCCGTACGGCATCAAGAGATCCTCGAAAGCGCGAAGCTTCGATGAAGTCCCTGTAACCTCTATGCTGAGCGTCCCTTTCCCGACATTAATTATCTTTCCCCGAAATATCTCCACTATCTCGATTATTTCGGCGCGCGCGCTCGTGCCGGTTTTGACTTTTACAAGAATCATCTCCCGCTGAACGCTGTTGTCCTCCCGCAGGTCTATCACCTCGATTACGTTGATGAGCTTGTTCAGTTGCTTGTACACCTGCTCGAGCGAGTGTTCCTCGACATCCACGACTACTGTCATACGGCTAACATCAGGGCTGTCCGTCACACCCACGGACAGGCTGTCAATGTTGAACCCCCTGCGCGCGAACAACCCCGCGATGCGCGCGAGCACACCAGACTTGTTCTCAACCAGCACCGAAAGGGTATGCTTCATTTACCGCTAACCCCCAATCATGTCGTCGAGCGATGCTCCAGGCGCCACCATCGGAAAAACGTTCTCCTCCTGCTCCACCACAAAATCGATGAGCACCGGCGCCTTCTTCTCCTTGAAGGATTCTTTGAGCGCCGGCTCAACCTCATCCTGCCTGGTGACGCGAATCCCCTTCGCGCCGTACGCTTCGGCAAGCTTCACAAAATCAGGCGACTCGCCGCGGCGCAAGTTCGTGGACGCGTAACGCTTGTTGAAGAAAAGCTCCTGCCACTGCCTGACCATTCCCAGGTAACCGTTGTCGATAACCGCTATCGTTACCGCCACTTTATTGAGAACCGCCGTCGCCATCTCCTGCGAGTTCATCTGAAACGAGCCGTCACCGGTGATATTCACGACCTGCGCGTCCGGGCATCCGATCTTCGCGCCGATAGACGCGGGAAGCCCGAACCCCATCGTGCCCAGCCCTCCCGACGACAAAAACTGACGCGGCGTTTTGCACTTGTAAAGCTGCGCGGCCCACATCTGGTGCTGGCCCACGTCGGTAACCACAGTGGCCTTGCCTTTTGTCAGGCGATATATTTCATTCACCACGAACTGCGGGCGCAGAACGTCGCCAGGAGGCACGGTGAGCGGGTACTCTTTCTTCCACGCCATTATCCGCCGATGCCACGCCGTCAAATCGCGTTTGCCGGACGTCTCGACTTTCTGCCTGACAAGTTCGACCAGCTCCTTTAAGACAGATTTCGCGTCCCCAACTATCGGCAACGTGACCGGCACATTCTTCCCGATCTCCGCCGGGTCTATGTCGATGTGAATCACTCTGGCGCGTGGAGCGAATGAGTCAAGTTTTCCTGTTATCCGGTCGTCGAACCGGGCGCCAACGGCGATGATCAAATCCGTCTCCATCATAACGAAGTTCGCGTACGACGTTCCGTGCATTCCCAGCATCCCGAGCGAGAGCCTGTCCGTCTCGGGATAAGCGCCCTTGGCCATGAGAGTCGTCGTGACAGGAATCTCTAAAAGCCGCGCCAACCGGCGCAGTTCCTCTGACGCGCCCGAGGTTATTACGCCACCGCCTGCGTATATGACAGGCCTCTTCGCGGCCAGGAGAAGCCCCGCGGCCTCCTTTATCTGGCGTGAATGCCCTTTTGTGGTCGGTTTGTATCCAGGAAGGCTCACGCGCTTCTCGGCGTGCTTGAAATCAACCTGCGCGCGCGCGATGTCCGACGGAAAATCTATCACGACCGCGCCGGGCCGCCCCGTGGACGCTATGAGGAAAGCCTCCTGGACTATGTGCGCAATGTCCGCAGGGTGAGTCACCAGGTAATTATGCTTGACAACCGGCAACGTTATGCCGGTGGTGTCCGCCTCCTGAAAAGCGTCAGTGCCTATGACGTGGCTGGCGACCTGGCCGGTAATCGCCACCATCGGCACGGAGTCCATGTTGGCGGTGGCAATGCCTGTCACCAGGTTGGTCGCTCCCGGGCCGCTCGTGGAGATGCAGACGCCGACCTTGCCTGTCGAGCGCGCGTAACCGTCCGCGGCGTGCGCGGCCCCCTGCTCGTGCCTTGTGAGGATATGCCTGATGCGAGAGTCAAACAGAACGTCATAAACGGGCATGATCGCTCCACCGGGGTAACCGAAGATGACTTCAACCCCTTCTTTCTCGAGGCTCCGAATAAGAGCCTGCGCGCCTGTCATCTTCACCGCGGGCACCTCCGCTCGGGCGCTATGTCGCCAGGAGACATGAGCGCGCCGCTCGAGGCGCTGCCGACCATCGCGGCGTAGACCGCAAGCACGCCGGAGGATGCCTTTGGCGCGGGTGGCGTGAAGGCGTCGCGCCTGCGGGCCATCTCGTCATCCGGCACCAGCGCGTCGAGAGTCCGCGCCTCGATATCCACAGCAATCATGTCGCCATCTTTGATCAGGGCTATCGGGCCACCGGACGCCGCTTCAGGTGAAACGTGGCCTATCGCGCCGCCTCTTGTGCCTCCAGAGAAACGGCCGTCTGTAATTAGCAGTACGTCGTCGTCCAGCCCCATGCCCGCGATAGTCGCGGTTGGAAGAAGCATTTCGCGCATGCCGGGGCCGCCCCGGGGACCCTCATATCGTATGACTACCACGTCACCGGGCTTGATGCTCCCGCCGCGAATTTGCGCGATTCCCTCATCCTCGGAGTCAAACACCCGCGAGGGCCCCGTGTGCTTTCGCATCTTCTCGCCGACCGCGGCTTCCTTGACAACCGCGCCGTCGGGCGCCAGGTTGCCACGCAACACCGCGAGCCCGCCGCGGGACGAATACGGATTGCTCGCGGAACGGATGACCTCACTGTTCAAGCTCCTTCGGCCGTTCACATTCTCTCGCAAAGTCTTTCCCGTAACCGTCAGAACATCGAGATCCACAACGCCAACAGCGTCCAGCTCGCCCAGAACCGCCGGGACGCCGCCCGCCATGTGCAGATCCTCCATGTGGTACTTGCTGCCACCTGACGGGGATATCCTGCACAGGTTGGGCGTCTTAGCGCATATCGCGTCCACATCATCGAGATCGAGGGCTATGCCTATCTCGCGCGCTATCGCCGGCAGATGGAGTAGCGAGTTAGTGGAGCCGCCGATCGCCATGTCCAGCGCAAGGGCGTTCTTAAACGCCTGGCCGGTCATTATCCTGTCCGGTGTGACGTCCTCGAGAACCAGGCCCATCAGCGCCTCTCCGGTCGAGGTCGCTATCCTCAACCTGTCGGCATAAACAGCCGGTATGGTGCCGTTGCCGGGTAGCGACATCCCCAGCGCCTCTGACAGGCAGTTCATGCTGTTCGCGGTGAAAAGGCCGGAGCAGCAGCCCGGCCCGGGGCAGGCGCGCCTCTCGTACAGGGCGAGCTTTTCATCGCTGATGTCGCCCGATGCGGCCGCCTCCATTACACTTATGAGGTCGAGATCCAGATCATCGAGCCTGCCCGCGAGCATCGGGCCGCCGGAAACCATCGCCGCCGGCACCCCCATCCTGGCAACGGCCATGAGCATTCCAGGCACGACCTTGTCGCAGTTCGGGACGATGACCACGCCGTCCAACGCGTGCGCCCTCACCATTATCTCGACTGAGTACGAGATGATCTCGCGGGAGGGCAGGGAGAACTTCATTCCATCGTGCCCCATCGCGAGCCCGTCGCATACACCGATGGTGTTGAAAAGCATTGGAGTGCCGCCGGCAAGCCTTATGCCGTCCGCAACCGCGTTGTTCACTTCATCGAGGCGCATGTGCCCCGGGACGAGCTGATTCGCGGAACCCGCGACCCCGATGAGAGGCCGCGCAATCTCTTCATCGCTGAGCCCCAGGGCGCGCAGAAGGGCGCGATGTCCCGCTTTCTCACGACCGTTTTTGATTATGTCGCTACGCATTTTCTTCACCTGCTCCCGCCGCCGGGCGCCTACATCGCTTCTATGGCCGTCGCGATCGCCCGGGCCATCTCACTTGTCTTTGCGTCTCCACCGATATCATACGTCACAATCTTTCCCTCGCCGATAACTTTTTCGACTCCCGCCAGCACACGCCGGGCGGCTTCCTCCTGCCCTATGTGCTTGAGCATGAGATAGCCGGAAAGTATCTGCGCGGTCGGATCCACCTTGTCAAGTCCAACGTACTTGGGAGCGCTGCCGTGCGCGGGCTCGAACACGGCCAGGTCGAAGTCCCCCACGTTGGAGCTCGGCGCTATCCCGAGCCCCCCGATGAGCCCGGCGCACAGATCGCTCAGGATATCTCCGTAGAGGTTCTCCATGACCATCACGTCGTACAGATGCGGTTTCTGCACGAGCTGCATGCACATGTTGTCAACGATGCGCTCCTCGAACTTTATGTCGGGGTACTCCGGCGCCATCTTTCTGCCAACATCAAGAAACAGTCCATCGGTCATCTTCATGATGTTCGCCTTGTGAACGATGGTGAGCAACTTGCGAGCGTTCTTGCGGCAGTACTCGAAAGCGAACCTTATAATCCGCTCGGAACCTTGCCGGGTTATCACCTTGATGGATTCCGCGACGTCCGGCGTCACCATATGTTCTATGCCCGCGTAGAGATCCTCCATATTCTCGCGCACCACCACGAGATCGATGTCGGTGTACGGCGTCTTGACGCCGGGAATGTAAAACGCCGGGCGAACGCACGCGTAGAGATCGAGTTCCTTGCGCAAGGCGACGTTCACGCTGCGGAATCCACTGCCGACCGGTGTCGTTATCGGACCTTTGTACGCGACGCGGTTCTCACGGATGTTGTCCAGAACCTCCGCGGGGAGGGGCGTGCCGTACCTGTCCATCACGTCGGCGCCCGCCTCCCGCCGGTCCCATTCGATCTCGGCGCCCGCGGCGTCAAGCACACACAACGCGGCGTCAACCAGCGATGGGCCCACGCCATCTCCGGGAATAAGCGTAATTACTCTCTTCGACATATCGCCCTTTCTTTCAGAAAATCCCCCACCACGCCAGGGGTCAGGCACCGTCTACCTTTCCGTCTACCGCAATCAAGCCAGGGGTCAGGCACCGTCTACCTTTCCGTCTACCGCTGCGCCGTCGCGCATCGCGCCTGCTAGAGGGCGAGTCGGCCGTGCTTCAGCATATACTCGGCCAGTCCGCCTTCGGCCAGAATGTCAAGCATGACACGCGGCATGGGACGCAATTCGACCTCAATCCCTTTGGTCATGTTCAGAATAACACCGCGATCCATATCCACGTCGATCGCGTCTCCATCCTCTATTCCTGAAGTATCGCAGACCAGGGCCGGCAGGCCGTTGTTTATCGAATTGCGAAAGAAGATACGCGCGAACGATTCCGCCAGCACGGCGGCTACTCCCGCGCACTTCAACGCCTGCGGCGCCTGCTCTCTCGAAGAGCCACAGCCAAAGTTCTTTCCCGCGACGAGAAAATCGCCTTTCTTCAAGCGCGCGGCGAACCCTGGGTCGAGATCTTCCATCACGTGGCGCGCCAGCTCGTTCATGTCGAGTGTCTTGAACTTATAACGACCAGATATGATGTAGTCGGTATTGATGTCGTCTGAAAACCTGTGCGCCGCGCCTTTCATATTAAACGACCTTCCTCGGATCCGTTATCTTGCCCTCGAGGCAGCTCGCGGCAACCGTCGCCGGCGACGCCAGGTAGATAAACGCCTCTGGATTTCCCATTCGCCCCAGGAAGTTCCTGTTGGCGGTCGATATGACGTTCTCGCCATCCCCCGGTATTCCCTGATGCGTACCCACACATGACGCGCAGCCAGGGGGCATCACGGACGCGCCCGCCTCGGTGAACGTCTCGATCACGCCTTCCCTCAACGCATCGAGCATAACCTCGCGTGAAGCCGGCGCCACTATCATCCGCACTCCGCACGCGACCTTCCTGCCTTTTACAATAGCGGCGGCCACGCGTAAGTCCTCGAGCCTGCCGTTTGTGCACGTTCCTATGAGTCCCTGCGCTACAGGGACGCCCTCAACCTCTTCAATACGGCAAACGTTGTCCACCGCGTGAGGCCGCGCCACCTGCGGCGCCAGGGCGGACACGTCGTACTCCTTCTCCTTCGCGTACACCGCGTCCGCGTCGGGCGATACCGGCTTGAGCTCCTCGCTCGTCCTGCCATGAAAAAACTCGCGCGTCCTGTCGTCAGCCTCCATCAATCCGGCCTTGGCGCCCATCTCTACGGCAAGATTGCTTATCGTGAACCTGCCGTCGAGGCTCAAGGACGATATCGCCGGCCCTCCGACCTCCAGCGCCATGTAAGTCGCGCCGTCAGCGGTTATGTCCCCCACCATCATCAGCGCGATGTCTTTGGAGTAAACTCCACCTGGCAAAGATCCGGTTACCGTCACCTTCATCGTCTCGGGCACCCTGAACCACAAAGAACCTGACAGCAATCCCGCGGCCATGTCGGTCGAGCCTACCCCCGTCGCGAACGCGTTGACCGCTCCATAGGTGCACGTGTGAGAATCCGCTCCGATGACGAGGCTGCCCGGCCGCGCATGCCCTTTCTCCAGCATGACCTGGTGACACACGCCCTCTCCAACGTCATTGAGCTCGAGGCCGTATTTGTCCGCGAACTCGCGCATCAGCGCGTGCAGTTGCGAAACCGCGCGCAACGGGCTCGGGGCGCTGTGATCTATGCAAAAGGCGGCGCGGCCTTCCATCGCGACCCTATCACTGCCCATCCCCTCAAAAGAACGGATCGCCAGAGGCGCGGTTCCGTCTTGCGCCATGACAAAATCAAGCTCGGCGACGACTATGTCGCCCGCGCGCGCGTCAACTCCCGAATGATTCGACAGTATCTTCTCGGAAATCGTCTTTCCCACGCTCATGATCCTCTGTATTCCCTATTCAAATTTTCGATAAAATAATCATTGTTCCCCCCGAAACGCACGATCCTGGCGGGGAACGCTTTCACACATTCTATTGGTTTTGCGCATTTTTGTAAAAACGGGTGCCATTTTTACTCAGAACAATGCGTGGGAAAAGCGCGCCGGCTTTATGCGAAATTAGTAGGCAAAATAAACCCACACATGACACAGTACTTCTACAAGGAATCCACTACTACCACTACCACAGATTCTAATCGGTTAACAGATCGAGCAATCCGTACAGATCTTCTATCACAGGCACATCCGCCGTGTTTCCGGATCCGAACCTGTCAATCAACACAGGATGTATTCCCACGCTGCGCGCGCCCAGGACGTCCGCATAGTACTGGTCACCGACGTGCACCGCGCGGCCGGGCTCGACGTCCAGACGCTCGCATGCTGCCTGGTAGATGCGCGGGTTCGGCTTGACGAGACCGATGCTGGCGGAAGAGAGCACGGCGTCCAGGTAGCGATCGAGTCCCATGTCAAAGCACAGTTTCGCGAGACGCGAGTCCCAGTTGGATATCAGCGCAAGGCGTAATCCCTTCGCCTTCAACCGCTCAAAAACGGGCACGACATCGGGGTACGGGCGCCAGCGATCCCCGTCCCCGAAGTAGTCGTAGATCGCGCGGCCGACCAGTTGGCGGTGGCCGTCCACTCCAATCTCGTCAAGCATGAGCGCGTAAAGCTCAGACCACATCTCGGAGGCGTCCTTCTCGTTCGCCCAGAACGAGTCGTCGCTCCAGTAGCGGCGCTCGTAGTACTCGCTGGCGGCAACAATGCCGCATCGGAGATTTTCGTCCGAGGGGTAGTGCCCGAATTCCGCCATGACCTCACGGCAAACCGCCTCGATCGACGGGTACGGCTCGAGGAGCGTGTTCCCGACGTCGAAAAAGACGGCCTCTATAGCGCTTTCGCAGATCTCTCGCATATCCCACTCGATGTTGATTTGCCCAGTCCGCTACGTACATTACATGAAAGTAGAGTCGCGCGCAGGTACCCATTTGGGATACTTTTATTATGCGGCAATGCGGATAGTTGACGCCCGGAGAAGCCTATTCTATAATCTCAATTGTGTGTACATTCATTTGAGTGTACGCCCGTATGAGTGTAAGGAGCGAAATGAACGGTTATTATTCGCGGGAGCAGTTCACCAACAGACGCCTTGAACTGACAAGACTGGAGTCGGCCTACGAAGCCACGCTGGACGGTAAGCCTGCGAGAATCGCGTTTTTGGGATTGCGTAGAATTGGCAAATCGATTCTCTTTGACCGGTTCGTCGAAAGCAAGCGCACTGCTGGTAGGAAGGGCCTTGCCATCGTCGATTTCGAGCGGGCGGTCTCGAATCCAGAGACGTTCTCTCAGGTGTACGTGGGCACTATAGCGGGACAGATCATAGGGGGGGCCAAGAGGCGACCTAGAGATTTTCTGCGCCTCGAGAACGCACTCAGCACAGAGTTGGGTGAATCAAAGGCGTTCAGGGAGGTAGCCGGGCGCATCCTGACCGAGCTACGAAAGGCCGACCATGACCAGGCACTTCTTTACGAGCTTGCCCTGGGCTTCCCTCAAGAACTTGCCGAAGAACTCGGCGAGGCGATCATGCTATTTATTGACGAGTTTCAATACCTTATGAACCTCAGGCGCTACAAAGGCATCGGGGATCCCCGAAGGTTGTTGAAGGCAACCCTGGAGCGCCAGAACATGGTGGGTTATGTTATCGCAGGCTCCGAAATAACCATTCTCGAGGACGCGCTGCAATCCCATGCGAGTCCGCTGTTTGGAATGTTCGCCCGGGAAAGGCTTGGCCCGTTCGACAAGGTGGATTCCCTGGAGTTAATCGGCAAACTGGCGCCTGGACTTGGCGCTAGGGCCGCGGGGAAGATATGTGATTACAGCGGTGGCAATCCGTTCTATATAACAGCAATTGCGCAGAAAACGGCGGGCCTCATTAAGGAAGAGGGGTTTGACGAGGAGGACGGTGTCGACCATGCCTTCCTGGAAGAGGTTCTGGCGGATTGGGGTAGGATATTCGATTTCTGCTACTACCTTATGGAAATATCACTCGATCGCGCTCGAGGCTCGGGCAATCTGAAGGCGTTGCTACAGCTCATGGCCGAGGAGAACCAGGGCATGACCGCCACCGAAATAGCGCGGTTGGCGCATAAGACCCCGCAGGCAACGAGAAACTACCTGCTGGAGCTGTGTCGCTTTGACATACTGGAGCGCGAAAGAGACCTGTTTTCCTTCAGAGATCCTCTGTTCAAGTATTGGCTGGCCAACCTGCGCACGGGAATTGCTTGGAGCACAACTCCTACGAGGGCGGACGTTTGGATGTCACTCGACCAACATCGCGAGGCCCTAAAGGCGCTGTCTGACGAGCTGGGAACAGCAAAGGAGAGCGTGCTACGAGAGGTGCTCGGGCTCTTCGACGGCCAGTTGATAGCCGGAGAGCTTCTTGGAGCAGGTGAGGATATCGTGCTGCCAAAGTTCGACAAAGTCGAACCGTTTATAGATGAGAACGGAGAGGAACTGGAGGCTGTTGGCCAGGGCAAGCACATCTGGGCATGCGAGCTCAAGTGGCGGAGATCCACTGCAGGAGAAACCGAGGTCAGGAGACTCCTTGAGCGGGCAAGAAAAATCAGGGCAGAGCGAGCGTGGTTGATATCGAAGGCCGGATTCACCAGGGAGGCTCTCGCGCTGATGAGAAAAGAGAGTGTCTTGCACTCCAACGGTGACCAGCTCAGAGAGATCGAAAAGGTAGTTAGAAGGGAAACTTGACAACGCCACCTGTTCGACGGAAGCCAGACACAGGCGTTTCTTGCATTAGTAGCGCAGGTCAATTCACGGGCGGCGGGAGTTCCAACACCGACAGCAATCGGGCACATGTTTCGAGCTATGTTCGAGTAACCGTGCGCAGGTGGAGTCTTGTGCCCGTATCGGATTGTTTCTGAACATTCCCGACAAAATCCTTCAAGTAATTGTTAGTGTTTCCCGCCTTTGACCGCGCTCCGGAAAGCAGGGGTACAATGCCCCTT
>PHEX01000015.1 GCA_002843005.1 Candidatus Anoxymicrobium japonicum
TCTATTGTTCTCGACAGCGCGCCTCGACAGGACGGTTCGCCGATTGGATCCAGGCCGACAGCGGCCAGGCGTATCGCGGACGCGCTGGCAGGAACATATTTCCCCGCGCGAAACCTCTCCGGCGAGTACATTCGCGAGAAAGTCGTTCAGGCAACCTCGCGCGAGCACAATGCCACGTTGAAGTCCGAGCAACGGATTTCCTGACTCAAACATGTTTCCGTTCCTTTTCTGATTGACGCTTCACGGCGTGCAAAAAGGGATCAGTCCCTCAATAGTGCGCGGACGCGCCAAGGCGCGCCAGGGGTCAGGCACCGTCTACCGCTGCGCGGTAGACGGTGCCAGACCCCTTTTTGCACGGAAGACATCCCGAGCCTCATTGCCAGTAATTCCCTGTTCCAATAGAATAATCAGTGCCGTTCGATGGGCGAAAGGATCGCTATGATAGTCGCGAGCAAGCTTGTAAAGATAATCGAGAAAAACGCGTCGACAATCGCCGAACGGTGGGTAGACGACGTTTCAACTCTCCCTTACACACGCTCGTACTGGAATATCCCTCGCGAAGAACTCCAGGAAAGGGCCGAGAGCGTCTGCAGCCGCATGGGGTACTTTCTCGGAAAGCGTCTCCCCAGAGAGAAACTGGCCTCCTTTTACAAGCGCCTGGGCCAGGTTCGAAGAGAACAAGGTGTCGCGGTGGAAGAAGTCATAATGGCGCTGATGGTGTTGAAGCGCCATATATGGTTGTTCATCCTTCAGGAAGGCTTTCTCACCATAAACCTGGAGCTATACCAGGCCCTCGAGTTGAACAATCGCGTAGTTCTGTACTTCGACCGTGCCATCTACTATGTCGCGCAATCCTACTCCGCAGAGGATGACAGAGAAGAAGGCATGCAACTCGGTGAATAACGATACGCTCAATTTTCAAGACGCGAGAAACCTTCAATGGCTGTTTCTCGCAGTCGCCTCTGTGGCGCCCGCATTAGGCAAGCCGTTCACACGACCGTTGCCGTACGGCCTGGTGCTCGGAGTCGGCGCGGCGCTGAACGCCGCCTCTTACCTCGCGCCACTCAAACGTCTCGATACCAGGCGCATTGAACTCATCAACATCGCGCAACTCACGGTGTCCATTGCGGTCGTCGCTCTCGCGGTTGGTTTCTCCGGTGGCGTCACAAGCCCACTTTACGCTTTTTTGCTCGTCACGCTGATGATCCCCGCCTTTACCGCCAGCTTTTACCAGACGACGGCTTTTTCCGCTTACGCGATACTATCTTTCCTGCTTGCAAGCGCTCTGCTCGACAACAGCTCAATGACAGTGGCCCTGATATCTGTTGAAATAGTGACGCTCGCGATCTTTCCGGTGGCTATCAACATACTCCTGTCGACCTACCGACGAAAATTCCGACACAAAGAAATTTTCTCTACTCTCTATCGGATAAGCCGATCCCTCGGTGAATCCCTGGACATCAAACAGGTCCTCCACCGTTTACTGAGCGAGATGGACGCGGTGTTCGGCACTAACATCAGCTCGATCCGGCTGCTCGACCCCGCGTCCAACAGCCTGATCGTCAAGATATCGGGCGCCGCCGCGGAAGAGGTATCCAGGGGGCAGATCGCCATCCGCATGGGAGAAGGGTTTATCGGCTGGGTCGCCAAGAACGGCGAGCCGTTTATCACTACTGATATCAGCAAGGATTCACGCTTCGCTACTTTCCCCGACGCCAGGAAGAAAGTGGCATCCGCGATCGCCGCGCCTATCCAGATCAGCAACAGGACGATCGGCGTCATATCCTGCGCGAGCAGTACAAAAAGGAAGTTCAACGCGGACGACCTGAAGCTGCTGGTATCGGTCGCGAACCTGGCGGCGGAAGCCATCGAGAGAGCGGATCTTTACCAGCAATTACTGTCGCGTGGCGAGGCGATAACCGAGAGCATGGCCGATGGCCTTGTCATTGTGAATCGAGAGTGCAACGTCGTGCTGACGAACCGCGCCGCTCGCGAGATGCTGGACGCCCGCCCGGGGCCGGTCGAACCGTTGGATCTTCTCCTCAAGGGGAAGATCGTACAGTGGCGGCAACTCTGCCACGATATCCGTGACCGAATAATCGATTGCGCTGATGAGTTTTCAGCGTCATTCTCCACAAATCTCAACATTACCGCGGGAGCAACAGATGGCAGGGCCCTGAACGCCCATGTATCGCCGATAACGAGCCAGTGGGGCAAGGTCATCGGCGCCATCGTGCTGCTCGAGGATATCAGCGACATAATGCGCATGGCAAGTGAACTTGCTCTCGAGAAAGCAAAACTCGAGACCGTCCTGGAAAGCGTCGTGGTCGGGGTACTCGCGGTCGACAACAACGGCGAGGTTCTAATGGCGAACACGACTTTGTTCGACATGCTTGATGTGGCGCGACCGCGACAGTGGTTCAGGCAGTCTCTGGAGGACGCCGTTGGGGAGCATGCGCTCGTCCACCTCATCCGCGAAGCGATCGGCGGCAGTGAGCCGTTGCTCAAAGAGACCATCGTACTGTCATCGGGCCGTCATATCGAGGTATCTTGCGCGCCGATCAAGACGCTCGCCTCCCAGAGTGGCGGCGTGGTAGCCGTTCTCCACGACGTTACCGCCCTCCGTCGGGTCGAGCAGGCCAAGAGCGATTTCGTTTCTATGGTCTCGCACGAACTGCGCACCCCTCTGACTTCGATAAAAGCCTACGCGAACACGTTGCAGCGCAAAGACACGCGGTTCGACAACGAGACACGCTCGAGCTTCATAGACATCATCGCGGGAGAGGCCGACCAGATGGCAAAGCTCATCAACGATATCCTGGATCTCTCGCGCATCGAGGCGGGTCGGCTGGATCTGAAACCGACATCGGTAGATTTCCCCAAACTCGTTAGCAAGGTCATAACGAGGATAGAGCCGCAAACCGCGGGCCGCGACATCGTTCTCGACTTGCCCGAGGGCATGGGACCCGTTCTCGCGGAACCCGCGAAGCTCGAGCAGGTGCTACTGAACCTCGTGATCAACGCCATGAAGTATTCGCCCGAGGGCAGCAACGTCACGATATCCGCGAAGCGCCTCGAGAAAACATTGATGGTCTCCGTGTCGGATCGCGGCGCCGGGATACCAGAGGAACAACTGCCTTTTATCTTCGACAAATACGATCGCGCCGGGCTGTCATCCACCAGCGACATCTCCGGCGCGGGGCTGGGTCTTTACGTCACGAAGTCTATCGTAGAAGCGCACGGCGGACGCATCTGGGCCGAGAGCAAGAAAGGCGAAGGCACAACAGTGATCTTCACCATGCCGCTTGCGCCATCGGGTGGCCGCCTTCCCAATGCCAGCGATCTGACGGGAGGCTGAAATGTCTGAGTGCATCCTTATTGTTGAAGATGAGCAGACAGTCGCGGATATAATAGCCATCAATCTGCGCCTGGAGGCGTTCGATGTGAAAGTGGCCCTTAACGGAACGACAGGGCTTGAACTCGCGCGCGAAGGAGACGTCGATCTTATCATCTGCGACATCATGATGCCGGACATCGACGGCTATGAGATATGCCGCCAGCTCAAGAAAGACAAAGAAACCGGCGACATCCCGATCATCCTTCTCACGGCGCGTACGGAGGTCGAAGACAAGGTCGCGGGCCTCGAGGCGGGCGCGGACGATTTCATCACCAAGCCCTTCAGCTTCGCCGACCTGATCGAGCATATCAACATGAACCTGGATCGGGTCGCGAGCAAGTGCGTCTCCAACTCGCTGACGGGGCTACCGGGAAATATTGCCGCTGACGACATTCTCAAGGCGAAGGTCATGTCGGGGGAACAGTTCTCTTATCTGCGCATTTCCATCAATCATCTACGCCCTTACCGCGAGGTTTACGGAGTGGACAGGTTTGAGAACGTTATTCGCTTTACCTCGAAGACCATAACCGAGGCCATCGCCGAACATGGTGATGAAAGTAACGCCTGCTACCTGGGCGAAGGAAACTTCAGCATCATCACAACTCCGGAGAAAGCTGAACCTATCGCGAGGGACATCCTCGATGGTTTCGACTGCGCTTTGAGCGATTTCTACGACTTGAAGGATCTCAACAAAGCCTGCATCACGACTTTTGACCGATGTGGGGCCGTGGTAGAGAATCCATTGATGACGGTGTCGATCGGTATTTCCTCCAACAGGCATCGTCCGATAAAGTCTCACTGGGAAGCGGCGGAAATAGCCAGAGAAGTGCTTGAGTATGCTATGTCGTTCCCCGCAAGCAAATATGAGATAGACCGCCGCCTGGAGCAGGAGAAGTGAGATGCCCGGAGATAAACAGAAGGTGCTCATCGTGGAGGACGAGCCTCTTGTAAACGAGATGATCACCAAGAGCCTGAGGCTCGAGGGCTATCAAGTAGAGTCCGCCAGGACCGGTGAGGAAGGTCTCGCGAAAGCAAAAGACACAAATCCTGACCTCGTCCTTCTCGACATCCTCCTGCCGAAGATAGACGGCTGGGAGGTGCTCACGAAGATGCGCGACAACTCACGCACCAGGGGCATCCCGATAATAATGCTCACGGCCCTGGCGGATGAGAAGTCAAAGGTGCAGGGCTTGCGGGGCGGCGCCGACGATTACATAACGAAGCCGTTCAGCGCGCTCGAGCTCATAGCCCGCGTGGAGACCGTGCTCAAACGCTCGGGCCGTGGAGACGCCAGAACCGCCCGTTCCCGGATTCCCGTGCGGGAGAGTGGCAGGACACTCCTTTTGGATATCGATGATATCAACTTCGTGAACGTCCAAAGGGAATATACATATCTCTACACGGACAGCGACCGGTACCTCACAAACCACACGCTCGGGGAACTCGAGAAGATGCTCGATCCGGCAAAGTTTTTCAGGACGCACCGTGGCTACATAGCAAATCTCCAGAAAGTAAAAGAGATAATGAAGGTAGGGGTGTCTTCTTACGAGATCACCATGAGCGATCCGGCCAGGAGCAAGATCCCCATGAGCCGCCGGCAACGTTCAGAGCTCAAGAAGATTCTGGACATATAGCAAGCCGTTCTCACGCGCTAATGACTATGCGGTGCTCGAGGAAGGTCACCTCTTCGAGCTTGCCGGCAAACTCCCTGTGATTGCCGAGGATGTCAGTCACTTTGATGAGCCCGCCCACGTTCTCCACGAAGACGGCGTCTTCCATGACAAGTTTTTCTCCTTCGTCATCCCTCAGGTAAACATTGGATTCGCACATTTCACGCCTCCTCCTTACAGTTAAGCTTTTGCGCGCTTGCGCGCCACCTGATATGCGAGCAAGCCGAACGCGCCGATGATCAGCGCGTAAACGAGCGCGGCCCCGAGGAACCGGACAACCGCGTTGACACCATCGACGACATTGTGCGCGGCGTCTCTGAGCGCCTGCGCAAACCCCCATTCTTCACCGGCGCTCACGGATCTCCCGGGCTCGGCCAGCACAACCGCTATGGTCGAGAATTGGACGTGGTTATCCAGATAGTTCTTCCGCCCCGTGAGCGTTTCTATCTGTTCCTCTACGGACGCGAGTTCGTGCTGCACGGCGATGCCCTGCTCGATAGTTGTGGCCTTGGCCATCAGGCCGAGGTAAACCTGCTGTTGAGCGTTCAAATTGCGGATGCGGCTGTCGAGGTCGACATACTCCTCGGTCACATCCTGCGACTGCTCACGGGCCGCGATCACTTTGCCTAACTTCTTGAGCTGCTCCATCACTTTTGGGTAAACAGAATTCGGCACGCGGATGGTTATCGTCCCTCCGGTGATCCGTCCTTTCGAAGATTCAGAATTGGATTCTGACACGGCGCCTCCCGCGCCCTCGGCGATAAAGGAGACTTTCGCGTACGCCTCGTTGAAATCGCCTTTCTTGATCTCCAGGGAAAGTGAGCCTGTCTTGATCATTTTGATGTCCAGGCCCGAAATGCCCGGGATCGTCGTCAACGAGGCGCGCTCTGACTTGACCTCGTCTGGAGCAGCCTCGCCCGGATTCATCGACTTCGCGCGCGGCTCGAAGTCTCCCTGCGAGGATCCGCCATCGCCGAGGCTGATAGCGCGCTCGCCGGAATCTTTTTTTGCGCCTGTCAGAAACCCTATGGCCAGCAAAATGAGGAGGACAATGAGCGCTCCTCCACCAATTGCCAGCGTCTTTTTCAAGATCGTTGAGTTTTTTTGCTTCTCCTCCATGTCATCCTCCTCTTTCAACGGGTTTGCGCGGCATCGTAGATAAGACGATTTAAAACGCGCGCGGGTTCAAGTATAATGCAACCTGGAATTCATTGAGGTTTCATGCGCGGAAGCAGGAAGAAGCGTGGAAGAAAAAGCGGTTGCACTCAAGAACATCAAAAAAACTTTCCGCGTCGGCGCCGCCACCAGGCGAAGGGCGGCGGTTGAGGATCTCTCCCTTGGCGCGGACCACGGTGATGTCTTCGGGCTGCTCGGACCAAACGGCGCCGGCAAAACAACAACCCTTAAGATGCTTCTGGGGTTGGTGTTTCCCGATGAAGGCAGCGGCGCTTTGCTTGGAAAACCCCTGGGCGATCGATCGGTTCACGCGCGGCTGGGTTTCCTCCCCGAGCAGACTTACTTCTACGACTTCCTGACCGCCGAGAAAGGGCTTGCGCTCTACGGCAAGTTTTTCGGCTTGAGCGGTAACGCTCTCAAAATGAAATCTGTCGAATTACTCGAGCTCGTCGGCCTGCGTCGCGACTCGCACCTCACACTGGACAAGTACTCCAAGGGAATGTTGCAGCGCTTCGGTCTCGCACAGGCGCTCCTGAACGATCCTGAGCTGGTGATCCTCGATGAACCGTCGAGCGGCCTCGACCCGGTGGGCCAGAAAGAGGTGCGGGACATCCTCCTGCACCTCAAAGAACAGGGAAAAACCATTTTTGTCTCGAGCCATCAGCTTTCCGAGGTGGAGAACATCTGCGACAGCGTCAGCATCATGAACGCCGGGCGGTCCGTGAAGGAGGGCAATCTCTCAGAATTGCTGACAGTTTCTGGCCTGACGCGCGTGACTGTGCGTGGCGAAGACCCGGTGGCGAGAGAGCGCTTCCGGTTCGCGCGCTCGGTCGAGCAGGGTGACGGCCTTACAGTCATGGAAGTCGAGAGTTCCGACACGTACCGCGTTATCGAGACCGCTCGCTCGCTCGACATGGAGCTTGTGTCCGTGCAACCGTATCACATGTCGCTCGAGAATCTTTTCCTTCAGACCATCAAGGAGGCGTCGTCGTGAGAAACACTCTCGCGATAGCCGTGAACGTCGTCAAGGACGCCGCGAGAAAAAAGTTATTTTACGTGGTGTTCCTGTTTGGCATAGCCGTAGTCGCGCTCGCGCCGCTTCTGCCCACCTTCGAGCTCGGCGCCAGTACGCAGTTCTTGCGCGATATCTCGATCAGCCTCACCTCGCTGTTTGGAGTGGCGCTCGCGGTGATACTCTCGGTTGGCCAGGTGCCAGGCGAGGTTGACAGAAAGACCATATACAACATCCTCTCGAAGCCCGTCAGCAGGATCCAGTACCTTGTCGGCAAATACCTGGGGATAGTGGCGACACTCGCGCTCATCCTGTTTATCATGGGCGTAGAGACGCTGATAATGCTCGCGGTGAGAGTTCAGGTCTTTTCGCCGGTTATCTTCCAGGGCGTGTTCGCCGTCTTTCTCGAGGCGGCTGCCATCGCGGCGTTCTGCTTGATGATCTCCACGTTCGCAAGCGCGCCAATCAACGTGTTTGCCTCTATCCTTTTTTACTTTGCCTGCCACATAAAGAGCGACTTTCTGCACCGGTCGCTCGTCACGGGGACGAACTGGTTTCTCAAGGGGCCCGCTGGCGCCTTTTACTACGCGCTCCCAAACCTCGAGAACTTCAACATCTCCCAGCAGGTGGGGTACGGCAGTGGCGTTTCCACATGGTACTTGTTGAGGATAACGGGCTACGCGCTCCTGTTCACCGCGATCTTTATCGCTATCGGATATGCCGCGTTCAGGAGAAAAGACCTGTGAGAAAAGTGTGGCGGCGGCTTTGTGGCAGGCGTTTTAAGATCACAGTGGTCGCGTTGGTGGTAGCGCTCCTCGCCGGTGGCGCGTTTCTGCAGGTGTCCGTGGACAGATGCGTGACCGCGCGTGACCGATGGGATGAAAGCTCGCCATTTGACAGCGGCCGCTCCGTCCTCGATCTGCTGGGAGGTGTGCGCCAGACTCTCGCCGCGTACTTCTGGACGAAGACCGACGATATCTTTCACGAATACACAGGGCATTCAACAGCCGACACTAAGTTCCTGTTTCCTTACTACTGGATGATAACCAGGCTGGACACTCATTTCGAGATGTCTTTCTATTACGCAAGCTACATGCTGTGCGTATTCGGCCACCCCAAAGCGGGGCTCAACCTCGCGATAGAAGGCATGAAGTACAACCCTGACTCAGCGTTGCTGCAGGAAAACCTCGCCTCTATCTACTTCTTCTTTAAAAAAGACCCCGCTAAAGCCGGCTATCACAACAGAAAAGCTATTGAGCTCGAGAAGGATCCTGACCAGGCGCTCGCCAACCAGGTGTTCCAAAATGTAATCGACCAGGTGCTGGCCGGGAAGAAGAAAATCCCGGAAAAAGCGCCGGTTCAAGAGTACAAATGCTCAGACCCAGAGTGCGAACACAACAAAGATAAGCATGAGCATTAGAGCCGTGTAGTTCGTTTATGCCTGCGGCCCGTTCCTCATGCGTCGGGGAGAACCCCCCTCGCCCCCCTTATCAGGGGGGAACTTTGATTAGACACTCCTCATGAACCTGTCCATCTGGCATGCCGCAGTCTTGCCGGCGCCCATCGCCTCGATCACGGTCGCGGAGCCTGTAACGATGTCACCGCCCGCATAGACGTCGGGAATGCTGGTGGCAAACGTCTCTGACGAAGCTACAATGTAGCCCCGCCTGTTCAGTTCGAGTTCACTCGCCGTCAAGGTGAGCAACGGGTTTGCTCGCGTTCCTATCGCCATGACGAGCGTATCGGTCGCGAGAGTGAAAAAATCACCTTCGACCGGCACAGGCCTCCTGCGTCCTGATTCGTCCGGCTCGCCGAGCTCCATCCTCTGGCAGGTTATCGCCACACAACACCCGGTTTCTCCCAGCACCTCAACGGGGTTGGTGAGCATGTGGAAAACAATGCCTTCTTGAGCCCCATGGTCGACCTCTTCCTTGCGGGCGGGCATCTCCACGCGCGAGCGGCGGTAGATGATGTTTACTTCGGCGCCCATGCGCAGCGCGGTGCGCGCGGAGTCCATGGCGACGTTTCCGCCCCCCACGACGCACACCTTTCCTCCTCGCTTTATCGGGGTGTCGCACTCGGGGAAACTGCGCGCCCGCATGAGGTTGGCTCGCGTGAGGAACTCGTTCGCCGAGTAGACGCCGTTGAGATTCTCTCCTGGTATACCCATGAACGACGGAAGCCCCGCCCCTGTTCCGATAAAGACGGAATTGTATTCACCGCGGATGTCCTCTAATGTCGCGGTGCGCCCCGCCACGAAGTTAAGCTCGATTTCGACGCCCATGCTCTCGAGCATGTTGATTTCGCGATCGACAACACGCTGGGGAAGCCTGAACTCGGGGATGCCGTAGGTGAGCACCCCTCCCGCCACGTGCAACGCCTCGAAGACGGTTACAGCGTGGCCGCGTTTCGCGAGCTCGCTTGCTGCGGTAAGCCCCGCCGGGCCCGAACCTATCACAGCCGCCCGCAAGCCGGTGCTGCTCATGAGCGCGGGTGTTTTGGCGTGACCGCTCGCGGCCTCCGTGTCGGCGGCAAATCTCTCGAGAGCGCCGATCGCGATGGGATCTCCTTTCTTCCCAAGCACGCACATAGCTTCGCACTGACTCTCTTGAGGGCACACTCTGCCGCACACGCCGGGAAGAAGGTTCTCTTCCTTGATGCGCGCCGCGGCGGCGATGTGCTCGCGAGCCTTGATTTGTTCCACAAACCCAGGGATGTCGACGCCAACCGGACACCCTTTCACGCACCCGGGCTTCTTGCAAAAAAGGCACCGTTCGGCTTCAGCGACGGCCTCGTCGAGGTCGTACCCCAGCGCGACCTCCTCAAAATCTTTTATCCTTTCAACGGACGCCCGACGGCGCGCCGGCACCCGATCCGGCTTGAGCTTACCTGCCAATGTCTCTCCTTTAAGTCGATCAATCAACGAGAACCGTGGCGATCGCCATGATGCCTTCGCCGCGACCCGTAAACCCCATGCCTTCAGTCGTAGTGCCTTTGACGGATACATCTTCCGTGTCGATGCCGAGAGCGGACGCTATCCGCGAACGCATCGCCGCGCGGTAAGGCGCGATCCGCGGCGCCTCGCAAATAATGACGATGTCGGCGTTCACCACTCTGAAGCCACGCTCCCCCACGACACCCGCGACCTTGCCGAGCAGCGCCACGCCGGACACGTCTTTGTGCGCGGGATCGGTGTCCGGGAACATCTCGCCGATGTCTCCCGCGCCGCACGCCCCAAGGAGCGCGTCCGCGAGCGCGTGCAGCGCGACGTCCGCGTCTGAATGCCCCGCCAGGCCCGGCGCCCCTAAAATCTCCTCTCCCCCCAGGAACAACCGCCTGCCCTCGGCAAAGCGGTGCGCGTCCACACCTATGCCTGTTCTCACCGTTCCCTCCCGCTCAATATAGCGGCCGCCATTCGGAGGTCCGCCGGGTAGGTCACCTTGATGTTCTCAGGAGCGCCCTCGACGACCCCGACACGCCCGCCGATCCTCTCGACGAGCGACGCGTCGTCCGTTCCCTCAAAGCCTTCCTTCGCGGCATAGCGATGGGCCTCGCGGAGCGCGCTCAGCTCGAACGCCTGTGGAGTCTGAACGGACACCAATCGCGTGCGGTCAAGTGTCGATACCACCACGCGGCCCTCGACCTCCTTGATCGTGTCTGTGACGGGAATCGCCGTTACGAGGCCCGCCATTCCTCGTGGAATCTCGCACACAGTATCGATCATCACTGGCGTTACCATAGGCCTGGCGGCGTCGTGCACCACGACAATTCCATCTTTCTCCTCGACAGCCTGAAGGCCCAGAAACACAGACTCCTTGCGCGTCGCGCCTCCAGCGACTGTCGAATGCGCCTTTGATATCCCTGACGCTCGAAGCGACGCTACGCTCCACGTGTCGAGGCGGCCAGATGGCACAACAAGGACGATACCTTCAATCGCGCCGGATTGCTGAAAAGCTCTAAGCGAGTAGAGAACCATAGGCTCGTGGAGGAGGTCAACCTCGAACTTCGCGACAGAGTTCCCCAGCCTGTCGCCGCCGCCAGCGGCGGCAATCACCGCAAAAGCCACCGTCACGTCTCCGGTCGCTCTTCTGAGAGCTCCGAGAAAATCATCTTGCCGACCGGTGTCTGGAGGACGCTCGTCGCGACCACCGTGACCTGTGAGCCTATCTTTTTCTTGCCGCGTTCTACAATCACCATCGTGCCGTCGTCGAGGTACCCGACTCCCTGTTCGGGCTCCTTGCCCGCGCGGGTTATATTGATCCGCATATCCTCTCCCGGCAGCACCACCGGCTTTAGAGCGCCGGCAAGCTCATTGATATTGAGGATCTTTACCCCCTGTATCACGGCCACTTTGTTGAGGTTGAAGTCGTTTGTGGCAAGCGGCGCCCCCGTTTTCTTCGCGAGGGCCGTAAGCTTATCGTCTACATTCATGATTTCGGGGAAATCCTCATCGGTAATCTCGATTCCGGCGTTATCAAGCTGCTGAATCGCGTTGAGCACATCAAGTCCTCTGCGCCCCCGACTACGCTTTAGCGCGTCTGCTGAGTCGGCAATCGCTTGAAGCTCACTTAAGACGAATCGCGGAATCAGCATTATGCCATCGAGGAACCCGGCTCTGGCTATGTCCACAATCCGACCATCTATTATCACGCTTGTGTCAAGGATGATCGCCCGCGACTCTCCAGACAGCGCGAAGCTCGGAGATACCTTGAAGATGACCGAAAGTTCCGAGCGCTTGATAATCCCTATCCTGGCCCCTATAAAGCCGGACAACAGGAAAAGGACAACAGACGCGACGCTCCCCGGATATCCGAAGCGAAACAGCGCTATCGATGGAAACGTTGCCGCGACCAGGCCCGCCAGGGCGCCTCCGAAACCAAACAGTATGTTGATGCCCGAGGCCTTGTGGAAAGCAAGCTCGAGTTCGTCGAATATGTTGACTGTCAATCTTCCGACAGGACCGCCGACAACAAATCCTATGAGGAGCCCCAGAATAATGCCCACAATGATTGCCAGGACTTGTTGCGGGGTTCTCAGGATATAATTGTCGTTCAGTAAATCGGAGATCCAATATCCACTGTAAGAGCAGGCTAACATGCTCATCAGGCGGACGACCACCACTACCACGCTGAACGCCTCCCCGTATTAATTACATTTCAAATCGCCTTTCGCACCTTCGAGCTATCTCCCCGAGAACACCTCGTCGAGCATCCCAGTGGCTTTCTCGTCATCGATATTCAAAACGGAGATTATCTCCGAAAGGAGTATCTGGCGCACCTGACCGAGCATGCGCTTCTCGCCCGCCGAAAGACCTTTCTCGCGATCGCGTATGGAGAGGTTGCGAACAACTTCGGCAACTTCGTAAACATCGCCGCTCTTGATTTTGTCGCAGTTTTTCTTGTAGCGGTGATTCCAGTTGGCCGGCATCTGGCTCTGTTCCTGGTTGAGAATCTCGAAAACAGATTTGATCTGTCTTTTGGAGATGACACTTCGAAGACCAACGTCTTCAACTTTTTCCGCCGGGACGGTAATCTTGAGGTCGCCTTTGTGAAAACGAAGAATAAAACACTTCTTGCTCTCTCCATCGACCTTCTTGGTCTTGACTTCCTGAACAACCCCGGCGCCGTGATTTGGATAAACGATTCTATCTCCAACGTTGAACACTTTTCAGCAGCTCCCTTCAAACTCAGGTACGCCTATATCCAGGCTGTGTCGACTTGCAACGCAACCAAAAAGGACACAAGGAGAATCTTCGCCTGTCTCTTGATGCGGGATGTTTTATTCCACGCAGGAGCTTCATGTTAACATATAATGCCCCGGGCGACAAGAATTCTCGGGCGCCTTCCTCACCCTCCGCTCGCGGACTTGAGACGTCGGTCGAGAAAAACACCCCTCGCTTTGCTGAAAAGAATCAACAGCAGCGGGGGTCAGGCACCGTCTACCTTTACTGCGTAGAGGGGTCTGGCAACGTCTACCGCGCAGCGGTAGACGGTGCCTGACCCCTAATTAGTTACCCACTTTCGCTGGTCACCAGAGACGTGGAAAGTGGCGCCTTCCTTGACACCGTTCTCGACAGAAAAATATAATTAACCGACTTGAAATCCATATCGTTCTTCGCCTTCTGAAATGAGGTTGAGATGACAAGAGAAATTGAGGCCACCTGCAATGAATTCCAGGAAACCGTATCGCTGTCGCTTATCCGACACCGCAGCATCCTCGATGTTATGACAAAGTATCAGGACGCCTGTTCTCGCGTGAACCGCGCTCTGGCCAAGGCAGTAACTTCTTGCGGTTGTCTGGAAATCAACGCGTCGAAGCAGGAGTTGCCCGCTGACGCATCCTTGAGCGAAATGAGCGAGTACGTCAAGACACACCTGGATGGGCGGATTTGCGCCAATTGCGCGGAAGTCCTCGAAGAAGAGCTTGGCAAATCGCTCTTTTTTCTGGCGGCTATTTGCACTCTTACAGGAATCGACCTTCACGGGACTATGAAGCGCGAGAATGACCGCATCTCAACCCTGGGTTTCTACAGCCTCACCTGATAGAAGAATCATTTGACCGAGAGGGAAAACCAATTCTTCTGGAAGTATCACCGAGCAATGGTTCTGGCGACCAAGAATGACCTGGAAAAGATAAAGCCGAAAATCGCCTCAGCGTGGGTTAAAGACTGGATGTCAGAGCTCGGGCGCCCTGTCGGTGACAGGGAAGAGTTCAGGGTGTTGTTCGAGCGGTTTCTCTCCGAAGAGCTCGGATTCGCGGAGGTTGTCGCTGTGTCCATCGACTCAAACGAACTTGATATCAAGATCGAAAATTGCGTCATATGCCCGGGCAACGACCTGTTGCGCGCACAAGGAGCGCCAACGCTGTGTCCTATCCTGTTAACCGGCCTTATGGCAATCAACCGCGTGCTTAGAATGCGCCCCACGCTTTTGGGAGTCGATAAGCGTGGCACAGGATTTTGCACTATCAAATATGCGATAGCGCCCGGATCCTCCGCTCCATAAATACGCCGTCAAGTGTCAGTGGACACGAAAAGGCATAATGGGGTCAAACCAAAATATGCGTTTTGTAACAAATAAATGATGGGAGCGCCCATAAAAACGCATATTTTGGTTTGACCCCATTATGCCTTTTCTTCGGAGATACGATCCAGGCCTTCTTTGATCGCATGCGCCCGGCGCTCACCGACCCCGTCGACCTCATCCAGCAAAGCGGGAGAAGCGGTCATTATGTTCTTGAGGTTATCAAACCTGGCCACGACCCTGTCAATTACACTTGAGGGCACGCGCGGTATCATCGAGAGCACGCGATAGCCACGCGTGCGCACGAGCTTGTTCATCAACTCGATGGAACTACGAAAGCCCAGCGCTCTCGCTACTGTCAGGTCATCCATGAACTCATCTCCCGTGAGGGTCTCCAGCTCTCTTGCGATGGACGCCGAGTCCCGTCCGTCGCGCTGGATCAGATAGTCCTTGATCAGAAGCTTCTGGGACTCCTCGACGCCCGCCATGAGCTCGTTCAACTGCAGGCTTGCGAGCCTCCCATCTTTTCCAAGCTCGCTTACCTGAAACCGCACCTCGTCGGCAATGCGCGTGACCATCTCGTTGCGTTGTACAACCTTGATCACGTCGCGCAGCATGACCATGCCCTCGATTTCCAGTGTGTTGAGATGGCCATATTCCTTGTCGAGGCGCGCCCTGTAGCGGCTCAAGGTTTGCAACGCCTGATCCGCCTTCGCGAGCACGAGCGGGATGTTCTCGAGAGTAAAGTGATCATCCCCGACGTAAATAGAGACCGTGTTCATCTTCTCAGAAATCGCTATCACAAACGCGTTCCCGTGCCCTCGGGCGACGCGCTCGGCGGTGCGGTGACGCATCCCGGCTTCGTGTGTCGGGATCGACGCATCCGGCACGAGATGGACATTCGCGAAGTGGATGCTTTTGAGGTCGTCAGACAGGATAACCGCCCCGTCCATCTTCGCCAGCTCGAAAAGCCTGGGAGCGCTAAACTCTATGTTGATTTTGAACCCGCCTGACATGATATGGCGTAACTCGGTTATGCCTCCGACGACGACGAGCGCTCCAGAGTGCACCCGGAGTATCCGGTCGATAGCCTCTCGAAGTTCAGTGCCGGGTGAGACTTTCTCCAGGATCTCGATAAGCTTGCCTTGCCTCTGCTTCGCGGTGTCCATTCTCACATCCATCCTCCTGATAAAACGCAACACCGGGGTCAGGCCCCTTTGTTGCGTTTTAGCGGTAGACGGAAAGGTAGACGGTGCCTGACCCCTGATTTGGTTAGTCTACTTGTTCGCGCCGACAGGGGTGGCGACTTCCGCGTTCTCGCGGATCTCGAAGTCGAGCTTTCCGTCCTTTTCGTCGACCGCGATAACATGGCCGCCTGTAAAAGTACCACGCAATATCGCTTCGGATATCGGGTTTTCGATGAGCCTGGTTATAGCGCGCCGGAGCGGCCTCGCCCCCATTGACGGGTCAAACCCCTCCCTGACAAGCATGTCCTTGGCGGCCTCGGTTATCTCGATCCCGATGTCCTGCTCGCCAAGTTGATCGCGCACCCTGTCGAGCAGCAGGTCGGCGATTACCTTGACCTCGTCAGTGCTCAGTTCATTGAAGACTATGACATCGTCGATGCGGTTGAGAAGCTCAGGGCGGAACGTGCGCTTGAGCTCGCTCATAACCTTCTCCTTCATATCGAAGTAAGACATCGACCCTTCGCCTCCGGGCTGGAAGCCCATCGGCGCGGCCTTGTGTGTCTCCGCGGTGCCAAGGTTGGACGTCATTATGACGATCGTGTTGCGAAAGTCCACCTGGTGGCCGTGCGTATCGGTCAGCCTGCCGTCCTCGAGAATTTGAAGGAGCACGTTGAACACGTCGTAGTGCGCTTTCTCTATCTCGTCGAGCAACACCACGGAGAACGGGCGCCTGCGCACGGCCTCGGTTAGTTGCCCACCTTCTTCATGTCCAACATAACCTGGCGGAGAGCCGACCAGTCGCGAGACACTGTGCTTCTCCATATACTCGGACATATCGATCTGAATCAGCGCGTCTTCGTTGCCAAACAGGAAATTAGCGAGCGTGCGCGCCAGCTCGGTCTTGCCTACCCCTGACGGTCCCAGGAAGATGAACGAGCCACCAGGCCGGCGTGGATCCTTGAGGCCGGCGCGGGTGCGTCGTATCGCCTGAGAGATGGCGACGACAGCCTCTTCCTGGCTCACGACCCGCTTGTGAAGCTCTTCCTCCATACGAAGAAGCTTCTCGCTCTCCGCTTCGGTAAGCTGGTAGACAGGGATGCCCGTCCAGGAGGAAAGGATCTCGGTTATGTCATCGGCGGTCACCTGGAGCTTGTGGCTCAAGTGCGGCGCCTTCCAGTCTTTCTCTTTACCCGCGATCTCGAGGATGGTGGCCTGCTCCCTGTCGCGCATGCTCGCGGCCTTCTCGAAATCTTGCGTGGCAATCGCTGCCTGCTTCTCCTGGCGCAACTTCGCAAGGACATCCTCCTGCTCCCTTACGTCCGGAGGAGCTGTCGTAGCGCGCATGCGGAGCCTGCTCGCGGCTTCGTCGATAAGGTCTATCGCCTTGTCGGGCAGGAACCTGTCGGATATGTATCGGTGCGCGAGTCTCGCGGCCGCGATCAATGCCCCATCAGTTATCTGGAGCTTGTGATGCTCCTCATAACGGTCGCGCAAGCCCCTGAGCATGTCAACTGTGTGCTCGACTGTCGGTTCCTCGACCGTTATCGGCTGGAACCGGCGCTCAAGGGCGGCATCACGCTCGAGGTGCTTGCGGTACTCGTCCATTGTTGTCGCGCCTATTGTCTGAAGCTCTCCTCGCGCCAGCGCCGGTTTCAGGATGCTGGCGGCGTCTATCGCGCCCTCGGCGGCACCTGCCC
This sequence comes from Candidatus Anoxymicrobium japonicum, assembly GCA_002843005.1. Lineage (NCBI taxonomy): Bacteria > Bacillati > Actinomycetota > Candidatus Geothermincolia > Candidatus Geothermincolales > Candidatus Anoxymicrobiaceae > Candidatus Anoxymicrobium > Candidatus Anoxymicrobium japonicum. Next base: position 17,162 of record PHEX01000015.1, read on the forward strand.
CGACCAGATTATGCAACTCATCGATGAACAGAATGATGTCCCCGCGGCCGCGGATCTCCTTGATGACTTTTTTAAGACGCTCCTCGAAATCGCCCCTGTAACGCGAGCCGGCCACAAGCGTGCCGAGGTCGAGCGTGTACAGTTGTTTGCCGCGCAGCATCTCGGGAACCTCGTTCGATATCAGGCACTGGGCAAATCCCTCGACTATAGCGGTCTTCCCGACGCCCGGCTCGCCGATCAGCACGGGGTTGTTCTTGGTGCGGCGGGAGAGCACCTGCATGACCCGTTCAATTTCTTTCTCGCGTCCGATGACCGGGTCGAGCTTGTTCTGCGTCGCGAGCTCAGTAAGGTTGCGGCCAAACTGATCGAGCATCAGGGGACCCGCCGCGCCTTCGCCGCCCGCCGGCTCGCCCGCGGCAGACCCGCTGGCCAGACCCTTGAGCACTTGATTGCGCAGGCGCTCGAGATCGACGCCAAGCTTGACGAGGCCCTTTGCCGCTACCCCTTCCCCCTCGCGAATGAGCCCGAGCAGGATGTGCTCGGTGCCGATATAGTTGTGGCCCAGCTGGAGCGCCTCGCGTAACGAAAGCTCGAGCACCTTCTTGGCTCGCGGCGTGAACGGGATGTGGCCGCTTGGAGAACTCGATCCTCTCCCGATGACCTCGACAATCTGGCTGCGAACGGCTTCGAGGTCAACATGGAAAGCCTCGAGCGACTTCGCGGCAATCCCCTCCCTCTCCTGGATGAGACCGAGAAGAAGATGCTCTGTCCCGATGTAATTATGGTTGAGCTTTCTGGCCTCTTCCTGAGCCAGAACCACAACCCGTCTGGCGCTATCTGAAAACCTTTGAAACAACTCTTTTTCCTCCCACTTCCCTGTTATAATAAATGCAATAAACCGTCTATGCGAGCAGCGAGCGCATCTTCACAAGTCCAGTATCCGGCGAAGCTGGACGGCCCTCTCCCTGTCAATGTCTACCTCGACGGTCTCCGCGCCGAGAAGCTCCAGCAAGTGGTAAGAGCCTATCTCCATCCCAACAGACAAAGGATTGAAATCGCCCACGGGGAGAACTCCCGTGTCGACCCCAAGCTTCATCAGGGAGATAAGTTCCAGCGCTTCATAGTAACAGACACGCCGGCATCGCTCTACCACTCCCAGAGCCCTGTGCGCCCGATCCGCCAGATCGAGGGAATCCTCCCTTATCATCATTTTTCTGGCCGTTTTCTCATTGTCCGCCACCTGACGCGCAATCATGTCCATGTTCGTTGTTATAAACTCCTCCGTGCGCCCGAGTGTTTGCCTGTTCGCTATCTGAAAAAGGTTCCCGGCCACACCGGCCCTTTCTCCATCCATCCCCCTGACGTAGATGCCCGCCTGGCTCAAGGCGGAGATTGTCTTGCCTATCTCGCCGGTGATCACCAGTGCCGGCAGGTGCAAGATAGCCGACACCTCGAGGCCGGTGCCCACGTTGCCTGGATACGAGGTCAGGTATCCGACCCGTTGATCGAAGCAATACTTGACTTCGCTCTCTATTCTATTATCAATGTCATCGGCAGTGGCGTAGACCTTCATGAACTGCGCGCCCGGAAGTACCGTCTGTATGCGCGCGTGGTCTTCTTCATTGACCACCACGCTCCGGCCGTCGTCCGGGCCCAATGTCACGGCCCGGCCCTGGCGGCGGTTCGAGAAAGACACGTCTGTCAAGCGCTCCTCGGCCATCATCTCGAGCTGGTTACGTGAAAGCTCCTCCGCCAGGCGCATTTCCCAGTCCTTGTCATGGGCAACGCGGCGCGACACGGCCTCGAAAATCATTCCCCTGGCCCTCATCAGATCTTCTTCCCCGGCCTCCACAGGGAATGGCAACCCATCGATATTGCGGATCAACCGGGCGCGGCATGACAGAACAAAGGGATATTCCGGTCCCTGCTCTCTCAACCATTGCGCGCCGGCTTTGCGCGCCTTATTTTGCGCCACTGTCTTTGTCCATATCGAGCTCGCCTTTTATCTTTTTTATCTTGTCCCGGGCAGCGGCCGCGGCCTCGTACTCCTCCTGCGTTACCTGCCTCTCCAGGTGATGCTCGAGCTCCAACAGGCGCTTGCGCAACCGCGCGCTCTTTGAGGCCTTCCCCGGAATCTTTCCAACGTGCTCAGTCGCCCCCTGAAATTCGAGCAACACTTTATCCAGCAACTCCCTGAAAGCCTCATAGCAGTGCGAGCAGCCAAGAAATCCCATTTTTTGAAAGTCGTTAAACGAAGTCCCGCAAGTCTCACAGGTTATGATGGCCGACGATAGCGCGTCCTCGGCCACAGGCTCGTCCATCTCCCGCGCTCCGGACAGGATATGTGGGAGAACGGCAAACAGGTTCGCGGCCTCGGCCGTTTCCTCTATCCGGTTGGCGCACTTCTCGCAAAACTGCGCCTTCGAGATTTCGTTTGAGGATATCCTGGTGAGAAAGACTGTGGCTATGTTCCTTTTACATTCGTCGCAGAAGATGTTCATTGCGTCCGTTCCCCGTGGGCGTCCAATTATTTCGCTTGGCTGGCAATACAATGTTTACCGGAGCGGTTCTGGTGGATCCGTCAGTGCATCAACAGGCCACTCCTCGTGAATCTATTCGACATGTGTTTGAGATGACCTACCGTGCCGGGGGCGCAGATGTGGGAAGATGATGACGTCTCGTATATTCTGGCGCCCGGTCGCCAGCATGGCCAGCCTGTCAATGCCCACCCCGAGACCTCCCGCGGGCGGCATACCGTACTCGAGCGCCACGAGAAACTCCTCGTCTGAGGGCTGCGCCCCCTCATCCCCGGCGGCTCGTTTGAGGGCCTGCGCCTCGAAGCGCGCGCGTTGATCCACGGGATCGGTCAGTTCGGAGAACGCGTTCGCGATCTCATGACCGGCAACGAGTATCTCAAACCTTTCGGTAAAGCCCGGGGAGCTTAGGTTCTTGCGCGCCAGCGGCGACACTTCCTCCGGGTAGTCGAGAACAAACGTGGGCTGGATGAGCAGCGGTTCGACGAGTTTCTCGTAGAGCTCATTGATTATCCAACCGGGTCCCGCGGTTGACGGAACCTCGATGTCGCGCTCCGCGGCCAGCGCCTTGAGCCGCGAAGCGTCGGTCGTAATGTCAAGCTCGAGCCCGGCGAACTCTGACAGAGCTTCAAGCATGGTCACTTTTTTCCATGGCGGCGCAAGCGATATTTTCATGCCGGCGAACTCGAACTCGCTCGAGCCGTGTACCGCGACTATCGCCCTGGTTATCAGCTCCTGAAGGAACTCCATCAGATACCGGTAGTCGACAAAAGCCTGGTATGCCTCGAGCATCGTGAACTCCGGATTGTGGAGAGCGCTTATGCCCTCGTTGCGGAAGTTCCGGTTGAGCTCGTAGACCTTGTCGTATCCACCGACCAGCAACCGCTTGAGGTAGAGCTCGGGGGCGATCCGCATGTAGAGGTCCATCCCCAGGGCATTATGGTACGTCACGAATGGGCGCGCGGTGGCCCCCCCGGGGATTGGCTGAAGCATAGGCGTCTCTACTTCAACGAAACCCCGCTCGTCGAAGAAACGCCTGATCTCTTTGATCATTCTGGCGCGCGATTCGAGCACCCACCGCGCCTCCGGATTCATTAACAGATCAAGGTATCGCTGGCGGTAGCGCTGCTCACGATCCTTGAGCCCATGCCACTTCTCAGGGAGCGGGCGCAGTGACTTGGAGAGAAGCTCAAAAGAGTGCACCGCGATAGTGAGCTCACCACGGCGAGAGCGCACGACTTCTCCTGTCGCTCCTGTCCAGTCACCCATGTCGAGGTCTCCGAACAGAGCATAAGAGTCTTCGCCCACAACATCCTGCCGGAGCATCAGTTGTATCTTGCCGCTCGAGTCCTGAAGATCGGCGAACGTGGCCTTGCCGTGCTCACGCCGTCCAATCAGGCGTCCCGCGACAACAACGTTCTTGCCGGATGCGCTACCGGGATCGATGGACGCGAACTCGCTCGCGAGGTTCGCGGCATGTACGATATCGCCGGGTTTGCCGTAGAACGGCTTATAGGCCTCGCCACCCGCGTCCAATATCTTCTGCAGCTTGGCGCGCCTCACGCGCTGGAGCTCGTTTTCTTCCACCGGATGTTTCCCCTTTGGGGTCAGGTCTTTTTTCTAAAAAGTCGGTACGCGTTATCCGGGTTGAAGGCCAGCGACTTTAAAAAAAGACCTGACCCCAAAGTTAAATGTTACTTCTTGATAGTAAGCACACGATACTTCTTCTCACCGGCGGGCGCGGACACGCGCGCGACGTCGCCTACCTTCAAGCCCATCAACGCCTGTCCCACGGGACTCTGGAACGAGATGGAATGTTCCTCGGCGTTAGCCTCGGCCGAGCCCACGATGCGATACCGCTGCGACTTCTTGCCCGAGCTCACCTGCTTGATCTCAACCATAGAGCCGATGCCGACCTCTTTGGTTTTCACCTGCCTGCGGGATATTACTTTCGCATTCGCCAGTATGGTTTCTATCGTATCGATGCGGTACTCGATTCGCGCCTGTTCGTTCTTTGCGTCATCGTACTCCGAGTTCTCCGTGATATCACCGTAGCTGATAGCTTGCTTGAGACGTTCGGCAATTTCGTTCCGCTTGACGTTCTTGAGCTTATTCAGCTCCTCATTGAGCTTGTTGTGCCCTTCTTCCGTGAGGATAACCTCATCCTTGTTCTCGGTATTGATCAGTTCCATTTGCCTCCCCTTGAGTAAGAAACAACTACTTGCGCATGAGAGTCGGGATTGCCTGAATATTGGGCTGTATTATATGCATGGCGTCGTGTGTTTGCAACGGGCTGAAGTGCGTCAACGAGCCAGAACGACCGTGTTGCGATCCATCTGCTTGGCGGCATAGAGGGCAATATCAGCCTGGCGAACGAGTTCTGATTCCTCGGCGGCGTTCTCGGGGAACGCGGCGACGCCGGCGCTTATGGTGAGAGCGCTGCCCAAAACTTTTTTCTCTTCCGAGAGACAAAAGTCGAATACCTCTCGGCGTATCTTCTCCGCCGCTATCCCGGCATCGACAGCATTTGTCTCAGGGAGCACCGCGCAGAATTCATCCCCGCCATAACGGAAGACCTTGTCAACGTCTCTTGTGGCGCCATCGATTATAGACGCTATTCGCGAGAGGGCAATGTCGCCTTGCTGGTGGCCGAGCGTGTCGTTGAACTCCTTGAAGTTGTCAACATCCATCATGATAAAGGACACCGACCTTCCGTATCGCTTCGCCCGGCTGACTTCTTCGCGCAACACGGCCTCGAGACGTCTCACGTTGAAGACCCCGGTCAACGGATCGGTCACGGCGAGGCGGTTGATCTCCTCGAACAGTAAAGCACGCTGGATAGCAATGCCTATCTGATCGGCGACCGCCATGGCGAGCTGCTGATCCTTCTCGTCAAACGCGCAGGGACGCTCGCTGCGCACGTGAAGCACGCCCAGAGTCTTGCCCTCCGCCTGGATACCCACACAAATCGTTGATCCCTGGCCGATCTTCTCGAGTGTGCGACACTCTACTCTGGTCTGTGAAAGGTCGTCAATTTCAATAAGCCTGTCCTCGGAGACGGTCCAACACTCCTGAACTAATGGGTAGGGAGGCGTGGAAAGCTTGTCGAGAATCTCCTCTGAGTAGCCGAAGGACTCCATGTAGCGCAGATATCCTTCAGTCTCATCTACACGGTAGATAAGGCCCGAGTCGCAGTCGAACAGGTGCCGCACCGTGTCGAGCGCCAGCCTCATCACCTTTTTGAGGTCAGCGGTGGATCCGATGGCGTTCGCCAGTTGAATGAGACTCGCCATCTGCGCCGCGTCGGATTTGATGTGTTCGTGAAGGCGGGCATTCATTACGGCGAGCGCCGTCTCGCCGGCAAGCGCGGCCAGCAGAGACGCATGAGATTCATCGTAGCGCCCGCGCGCGGGATCCGTGCAGCAGAGGAGGCCCGACAGGTTGCCGCGCGTGAAGACAGGCGCGACAAGTAGCGTGCCCCTGGCGCGCAGGAACGCGGGGAAGATGTCGGCGCCGCCGGATTCTCTCGCCTGGAGCGCGGGTGGCCTTGCGGCCAGATCGTACATTTCCTCGAACCGCGCAACCACGACATCGTCCCCGGCGGGAAAATCACGCCTTGCCGTTCCGCAAGCGTCAACCGACATCACGGGGGCGAGCGTGTCTTTGCCATCCTCCACAAGAAACACGGCGCAGCCGGCCGATTCTGTCTCGTGAATGGCCAGTTTGCAGGCGTTCTCGAGCGCGCTCCCCATGTCAAGGCTTGAAGATAGTTTATGGCTGATCCGATACCTGATGTCCGACTCGCTTCGCTTTCTCTGTTCAACGATAGCGGCGGCGGACATGCGCGAGGCGCGCTTCTTGAAATAGACAACGGTCATCACTGCGCCACAGGCGCAGGCGCCGATAACAACGGTTAGCCTCACGGCGAAATCTATCTCCTGCCCGAGGAAAAGCGGCAGGAGCACAAATGGCGTGAGAACCACCGTAATGACCCACTGGAAAATCATCGCCAGAGCTTCCGGCGAAAGCCGCTCCTTCAATATCCCTCCGCAAGAGTTTCATGAAAATGAAAGGGGTCAGGCACCGTCTACCTTTCCGTCTACCCCATATTCAGGGGATCACCTTCCCAAGAGGAATCTCGAGGATTCCCGTGGCCCCGTTCTCTTTCAAGCGCGGAATGAGTCCGGCGAGCGTACTCTTTTCAACTACTGTCTCTATGGCGGAGTCCCCGTTCGCCAGATGGCTCACCGTCGGCGACTCCAGCGCCGGAAGCGCGTCGAGAACCGCGCTTTCCTGTGCCTTTGAGACGTTCATTTTCAAGAGAACCTTGCCGCGCGCGGCGATCGTGGACATCAAAAGCATTTTGATCTCGTCGATCACCTTTCGTTTCGATTGGTCGGCATAACTTTCACGGTTGGCGATAAGCCTGGTCGACGTGTGGAGGACATCGTCAATTATCTCGAGACCGTGCGCTCTAAGCGTGCTGCCGGTCTCTGTTATCTCGACAATGGCATCCACAATATCGGGCACCTTTGCCTCAGTCGCGCCCGCGGACGGGATGATCCTGGCGTTGATCCCAAGCCCTTCGAAGTAGCTTTGTGCGATGTTTGGGTACTCGGTGGCTACCTTCGTGCCCTCGGGAAGATCCATCGTCCTCTTGACACCCGAGTCGCGCCGTACCGCGAGGACTATGCGGAGGTTTCGGCCCGCGCCTGTTTTCGCGTAAGGAAAGTCGGCGAGGATCTCGACGTCGGCTCCCGTCTCCCGTATCCAGTCGAGGCCGGTGATGCCAAGATCGAACAAGCCTTCCTCTACGTACTTGCCTATCTCCTGGGGACGCAAAATTGCAACCTGCGATATGCGATCGTCATCGATGCGGGCGCTGTACTCTCTGTCGCTGTAGCGCCGCACAGGGATGTCAGCGTCACGCAATAGCATTATAGTTTGTTCCTCGAGACTCCCTTTCGGGATAACCAGCTTTATCAAGGTGTACCTCCATCACGCGCAAAATTACCAGAAATTATAACAGTCTTGATTCTTCTCATGGGAAATCAGGTATAATTACAGCTCTGCGGGCATGATTAATGGCGATGTTTTAGCGCGAATGCACAGCGGCGAACCTTGATCAAGAAAGGAGTGTTGCAGGTGATTGATCAGAAGTTTGTAGGCAGGGAGTATCCCGTCACCACGTATGAGATCGGGCGGGAGAAGATGAAGGAGTACGCCGCGGCAATCGGCGACATGAATTCAATGTACCACGATCGCGAGACGGGCAAGAAAAGCAAGTATGGCGACAACATCGCGCCACCCAACTTCGCCGCCGTGTATAATCTCATGGGTTGCGCCCAGATGTTTTTCGACACCGAGCTGAAGCTCAATTTCGCGATGCTCGTGCACGGTGAGCAGGAGTTCGAGTTTCTCAAGCCGGTCAAGCCCGGCGACGTCATCACCACAACGGGCAAGATCGCGGAAGTCATGGCCAAGGGGAACAACGACCTCGTCGTGTTCGAGGCTCGCTCCAAGAATCAGGAGGGCGATCTGGTGACAATCGGGCGCGCTACCTTTGTTATCAGAGGAGGGAATTAATATGGCTGACATTACATTTGACCAGGTCAATGTGGGTGATGAAATCCCGGATCTCGAAGTGACGCTCGAGCAGATGATGCTATGGATGTACGCGGGCGCAAGCGGCGACTTCAACCTTATCCACGTGGACAAGGAGTTCGGAGAGAAGGTCGGGCTCGGAGGCACAATCGCTCACGGACTCTCCAGCATGGCGCGCCTCGGCCGTTGCGTTACTGACTGGCTGGGCGATCCCGGCGCGCTGAAACACTTCAACGTCCGCTTCGCCAGCCCCGCGCGGCCGGGAGACACCGTTACCTTCTGGGGGAAAGTCACAGACAAAAAGGTCGAGGAAGGCAGGAACCTCGTCACTCTCGAGGTTGGCGCCAGAATACAGGATGGCACTTCTGTTCTGACAAAAGGCGAGGCCGTCGTCGAACTGTAAAGAGCTTAACTTTGGGGTCAGGTCTTTTTTCTAAAGTTTAAGAAGGGTCTGGCAACGTCTACCGCTTTAGCGGTAGACGTTGCCAGACCCCTCTGGACGGACGATCGACTTTTAGAAAAAAGACCTGACCCCAAAGTTAAGTGGGAAAGTGAAGGAAGAATGTCGTTCCTTTTGAGGCATCGTCGATGACACCAATTTTTCCGCCAAGCTTTCGCATTGTGCGCCTTGCCATCGAGAGCCCGAGCCCGGAATGTCCCTCCCATCCGGTATAGAACGGAACATACATGAACTCACGCGATTCGCTCGAGAGGCCCGGGCCCGTATCGGATATTTCGAGGCGCGCAAAGCCGTCTTCGCGGCACCCCGTTATCTTGATGCGCTTCTCCCCCATGAGGGCCGCGACGCACGCGTTTTCTATAACTTGCTCGAGAGCCGTTCGGATCATCCTCTCGTAGCCGAACACCGGCGGCAGCCCTGAAAGCTCGACTGATGCCGCCAATCCTTGCGCGTCATGTGTAGCGACTGCTTCGCGAACGACCTGTGTCGTCATAGCCGCGAGGTCATGCTTTTTCGGCGCGTCCCACTCCCGGATCGTTGTGCAGTTGAGGTACTGCTCCAGATCCTCGAGCAGGCCGAGGAGAGTGGAGTTGCCCGCCTCCAGCGTGTTTACGAGGTTCTCTCTACCGCTGGACCAGTCGCTTGCTGACATGTTTCGAAGGCGCTCGATCACGCGAGAAAGAGGGTTCGCGTATGTCTGTTCTACCTTTGCGCCGAGAGACCGCACCAGCATCTGGAAGTCAATGA